>NZ_JBEXNT010000017.1:0-55066 GCF_040611255.1 Kitasatospora sp. NPDC002965
TTGGGGGTTTCCCTTGGGCTCCCCCCCTTTGTATTTCAATCTCTCCCACCCCCAGCCGGGGGGGCGCGCGCCGGGGCCCCCCCCGCGGCGGCCCCCCGGACGCTCAACGGTGTGGACCGGTCCGCCGGACCCGGCCGGCCGCCGGCCGGGCGACGGCCCGACAGCGGCGGGGCGGAGTCCGGGCTCACGACCGGTTCACCGAGGTCCCGGACGCGGTCCTGGTGGGCGACCGACACGGCACCCACGTCCGCTCCGGTGCGCCGCCGCGTTCCTCACGGGTGGTCGCGGTGTCGGCCCGCACGGCCGCACCGGTGCCCGCACGGGTCAGCGCAGCTCCTGGATGCGGACCAGGTTGCCCGCGGGGTCGCGGATCGCACAGTCGCGGATGCCGTACGGCTGCTCGGTCGGCTCCTGGACGACCTCGGTATCACCGGCCTGCACCTTCTCGAACGTGGCGTTGAGGTCCGGGGTGGCCAGCAGGATCCAGCCGTAGGTGCCCTTGGCCATCATCTCGGTGATCGTGCGGCGCTCGTCCTCGGTGATGCCGGGATCGGCGGCGGGCGGCGCCAGAAGGATCGACGTGCCCGGCTGGCCGGGCGGGCCGACCGTGATCCAGCGCATCCTGCCCTGCCCGACATCGCTGCGGACCTCGAAGCCGAGGACGTCGCGGTAGAAGGCGAGCGACGCGTCCGGGTCGTCGTGCGGAAGGGAGGTCGTGTGAATGGTGATGTCCATGGTGAGCAGGCTAGAGGTGGCTCCGTGAAACGCGCTTCTCCATTCCTGATCGATCCGGACACACCCGGACGTTCACGGGCATGTCATCACGCGGAGCGCACCCCCCTTCCCGCGACGGTGCACCCGATGCTCCGTCAGCCGCCCTCCGGGGGCGGAGACTCGTCGGGCGTTTCGTCTCCGGTCCTGACGGTCGGGTTGCGCGTCAGGTCGGGACGGTGTCGCCGGCGAGTCGGCGGGTCACGATGCCGATCATCGCGATCGGCACGGTGGTCGGTGTCGGCCTCGTTCGGCTGCCGTCTTGACGGGGGGAGACCGCCTCCTCCAGAGTTCACATGTGAACCCAAGGGGAGGGGTGTGCTCGTGAAATTCCTGGCCAGTACGTTGGTTCCCAAGAAGAGCAGGGGACTGGGAAGCCCGCCGCTCAGCCGGACGGAGCGGTTCACGGAGCTGATCGATCTCGCACTGTGGGCCGAGCGGGTGGGGTACGACGCGTTCGGGGTCGGCGAGCGGCACAATCCGGACCTGTTGTCGGCGTCACCTGCGGTGATCCTCTCGAACATCGCCGCCCGGACGACCCGGATCCGCCTGGTCACCGCGGTCGCGGTGCTGTCGCTCACCGACCCCGTCCGCTCCGCCGAGGACTACGCCACGCTCGACCACCTCAGCGGAGGACGGCTCGACCTGGTCATCGGCAAGGGCGGCGACCCGGTCGCGCCGAGCGTCTTCGGCATCGACCCGGCCGACCTGTGGGACCGGCTGGAGGAGGGTTACGAGCTGCTCCGGCGGCTGTGGCGGGAGGAGAAGGTCACCTGGGAGGGCCGCTACCGTCCGAAGCTGACCGAGGCCTCCCTCGAACCCCGGCCGTTCCAGCAGCCGGCGCCCCGGGTCTGGCACGGTTCGGCCACCAACAAGCGTTCCACCGAACTGGCGGCGCGCTGGGGGGACCCGCTGTACTCGGCCAACGGCACGGACCGCGTCGACCACTACCTCGACCTGGTCGCCCACTACCGCGAGCGGCTCGCCTTCCACGGCCACGATCCCGACACCGCGCTGGTCGGCGTGGGCGTGCATTCCCCCATCATCACCGACCGCTCGCAGGACGCCCTGGCGATCGCGCGGCCGATGTTCGAGGCCTCGGTGGCCGAGCACTACCGCGATCGCGCCCGCTTCCCGTTCGAGTCCCTGGAGGACTTCATCGAGAACGGATCCGCGCTCGTCGGTACCGCCGAGCAGATCACCGAGAAGCTCCTCGGCCTGCACCGGAAGTTCGGCAACCAGGTGTTCGGCGTCGGAGTGGAAGGGTTCTTCTCGACCTACACGACGGACCTGGCGGTCACCCGCGGCTACCTCGAACGGTTCTTCGCCGAGGTCGCCCCCGTCCTGCGGGCCGAGATCCCCACCACCGTCTGGGAGTGATCCTCAGTCCGACGTGTCCCGGCGCACATGGGCGCGGATCTTCCCGGAGATCGCGATGAGCCGCTCCACCTCGTCCGCGGTGAGAGCGCCGATCAGCTCCTCCCGGATGTGCCGGGCGCGGTACGCCTGCGCCCGGCGGAACACCGACAGGCCCTGCGGGGTGAGGGAAACCGCCGTGGCGCGGGCGTCACCGGGCACCGGCTCCCGCTCCACCAGGCCGCGCTGCTCCATGCGTCCGACGTGCTGGTGGAGCCGGCTCTTGCCGAACATCAGCGTCCTCGCCAGTTCGAACGCGCGCAGTGTGTGGCCCTCGGTGTTGCCCAGCGCGTCCAGAACCTGCCAGTCCGGCTCGGACAGCCCGGTGTCCTGCTGGAGCCTGCGGGTCAGCACCTGCCACAGCTCGACGTCCATGTGGAAGAAGGCGTCCCACAGTGCACGTTCGCGCTCTCGCTGCCGCATGGCTCCACACTGTACCGAGCCACCGCGCTGCTCCGTCCTCCTCAGCCTGCCGACGTGCGGCCGGGGCGGGCCGCCGACGAGCACGGCGGCCCGATCGGCGGCTCCGCCTCGCCCCTCGCGGGGCGCCGGTGGTGCTACTTCTGCCAGCCGATGGTCTCGGGCAGCGGGCTGTTGAAGATGGCGGCACCGACGTTGGCGAGGCCCTTGCGGAGGCCGTAGGTGGAGGGTCCGCTGTAGAGCGGCAGGAGGGCGTGCTGCTGGAGGGCCTTCTGCTCGATCTTGTTGACGGCCGCGATCTGCTGGCCGATGTCGGCGATCTCTCCGGTGGCGCGGATCTCCTTGTCCAGCTCGGGGGTGCCGGCTCCGGTGATGTTGGAGTCACGGTCCGAGCAGTAGAAGTCGCACAGGTACCGTGCGCCGAAGGGGTCCGTCGAGCGGTTGCCGGAGATGAACAGGTCGAAGCGGCGGTCGCTGAGCACCTTGGAGAACTCGTTCACGGAGACCTTGTTGACGGTCAGCTTCACGCCGACGGTCTTGAGCATCGCGGTGAACGCTCCGGCGACGGCCTTCTCGATGGGGTCGTCTCCGAGCAGGGTGTAGCCGAGTGCGAGCTCCTGGCCGTCCTTGGTGCGGACGCCGTCGGCCCCGGGTGCCCAGCCGGCCGCGTCCAGGGTCTTCCGGGCCTGCTCCGGGTCGTACTTCAGCACGGCGGTGAGGTTGTCCTGGTAGCCCTGCTGGAAGCTGTAGAGCACCGCCGAGCCGGGCAGCGGTTCGGTGTAGTCGAGGCCCTGGAACCGGATCTTCGCTATCTGTGCGCGGTCGATGCTCTCCTGCACCGCCTTGCGGACCTGGACGTCGCCGAGCAGCGGGGACTTGGTGTTGAGGTACAGCGCGTACTCGAAGGGGCTGCCGCCGCTGCGGACCTCGGCGTCCTTGGTGGTCCTCACCTGCTTGAGGTTCTCCGCAGTCCCGACGGGGGCGTAGTCGATCTCGCCGTTCTTGAAGGCGTTGATCGCGGCGGCGCTCTCCAGGTTGACGTAGACGCGCTTGTCGAGCTTGCCCTTCCGGCCCCACCAGGAGGGGTTGCGCACGAAGGTGATGTTGCCGGACTGGGCGTCCCAGGTGCCCACGGTGTACGGTCCGGTGCCCCACTCGGGGTGGGCCGTCTTGACGTACGCCTGGTTGAAGTTGGCGACGGTCGCGGCCTGGGGGTGCAGGAAGGTGGTGAACAGCGCGGACCAGGAGGCGTTGACGCCCTTGAAGGCGATGACCGCCTGTTTGTCGTCCGCGCCCCGGGTGACGGACGTGATGAGGTCGTAGCCGTCGGTGGAGGAGGCCGCGTAGTCCTTGTCCGTGCCGTTGTTGGACTTCCAGGTGGCCTCGATGGCCCGCCAGTCGATCGGGGTGCCGTCGTTGAACACGGCCTTGGGGTTGAGGGTGATGACGACCTTCTGGTCGCCGCCCTCGACCGAGACCTTCACGTCGCTGTAGTAGTCCGGGTTGTACTGGACCTCGCCGGTGGGCGAGTAGGTGATGGCGTCGGCGTTGTACCAGGACCAGATCCGCAGCGTGTTCAGGGTGCCGTTGACGTTGAAGGGGTTGCCCTGCTCGTCGAAGGTGCCCGCGGTGGTGTAGGTGCCGCCGTCCTTGATGTTCTCGTACGGCTGGGGGTTGTAGTCGGTGACCGAGGACGCGACCTTGGCCGTGTCCTTGGCGGTCTCCTTGGCGTCCGGCCCGGAGGAGGACGAGGAGGAGCACGCGGTGGCGGCGACCGCGACGGCCGCGACGAGCGCGAGGGGCAGGGTGAGCTTCCTACGCATGGGGTGTCCTTGTGGGATCGGTGTGAAGGGGTGGGGCGGCGCGGGTGTCAGACCGCGTGGCAGGCGTACTGGTGGTCGGAGCCGTCCGGGGTCCCGGCGGTGGCCGGCCGTTCGGTGCGGCAGCGCGTCTGTACGCTCTGGTCGGAAACTCGGTAGAGCGGGCAGCGGTCGACGAACACGCAGCCCTCCGGCAGCCTGGCGGCGCTGGGCTGCTCGCCCGCGAGGACGATGCGCTCGCGGTGGCGTTCGCGCTCCGGGTCGGGCAGCGGGATCGCCGACAGCAGGGCCTTCGTGTACGGGTGCCGGGGCCGGGCGAAGATCTCCTCGGTGGCGCCGGACTCGACGATGTGTCCGAGGTACATCACGGCGATGCGGTCGGAGAAGTAGCGCACCACGGCCAGGTCGTGCGCCACCACGAGGTAGGCCAGGCCCAGTTCGCGCTTCAGTCGGGCGAGCAGGTTGATGATCTCGGCCTGCACGGAGACGTCCAGGGCGGACAGCGGCTCGTCCAGGACCAGCAGCCTCGGCTCGCGGGCCAGGGCGCGGGCGATGCCGACGCGCTGGCGCTGGCCGCCGGACAGGGCGGCGGGGAAGCGGTCGCCCATGGCGCGGTCCAGGCTCACCAGGTCCAGGAGCCGGGTGACCCGGGCCCGGACGGCCGACCGGTCGGCGCCGGCGGCCCGGAGCGGTTCGGCCAGCAGGTCGAAGACGGTCAGCCGGGGGTCCAGGGCGTCCGTCGGGTCCTGGAGGACGATCTGGATGTCGCGCCGCAGCTCGCGCACCTGGGCGGCCGACCGCAGCGTGGCGACGTCGGTGCCGGCCACCTCGATGCGGCCGCCCTCGGGGGCGCGCAGCCGCAGGACCTCGCGCAGCGTGGTGGTCTTGCCGCTGCCGGACTCCCCGACCAGGCCCAGGGTTTCGCCGGCGCGCAGTTCGAAGCTGACGTGGTTGACCGCGTGCAGGGTCCCCACCCGGCGCCTGAGGACGGCTCCCTTGGTGACGGGGAACGTCTTGACCAGGTCCTCGACGCGCAGGACCACTTCGCCGGCGGTCCGCTCCCCGGCGCGGGCCGCAGGCACGGGCACGGCGCCCGCCGCCGGGTCGAGGCTTCCGTCGGCGATCTCCTGCGCGCGGTGGCAGGCGACCCGTCCGGGCTGCCCGGCCGGTGCGGGCAGGTCCGGTGCGGGCAGGTCCGGTGTGGTCAGGTCCGGTTCCGTGGTGCGGCACACGTCCTGGGCCACCGCGCAGCGGGGCGCGAAGGGGCATCCGGCGGGCAGGGCGGCCAGCGAGGGCGGCTCGCCGCCGACCGGGATCAGGGGCCGGTGGACGCCGCTGTCCACGGTGGGGACGCTGGCCAGCAGACGGGCGGTGTAGGGCATCGTGGGCCGGCGGAAGAGCTCGTCGACGCCCGCGTGCTCGACGATCCGTCCGGCGTACATGACGGCGACGTCGTCGGCGTGGCCGGCCACCACGCCCAGGTCATGGGTGATCAGGACGAGAGCTGCGCCGGTCTCGCGCTGGGCCAGGCGCAGCACGTCGAGGATCTGGGCCTGGACGGTGACGTCGAGCGCCGTGGTGGGCTCGTCGGCGACGAGGACCGAGGGCTTGTTGGCGATGGCCAGGGCGATGACGACGCGTTGGCGCATGCCGCCGGAGAACTCGTGCGGGAACGACTTGGCGCGTTCGCGCGGGTCGGGGATGCCGACCAGGTCGAGCAGTTCCACCGCCTGCTCCCATGCGTCCTTCGCGGACAGCTCCCGGTGCACGCGCAGGGCCTGGGAGAGCAGCCGGCCGACGCTGAAGATGGGCGTGAGCGCGGACATCGGGTCCTGGAAGACCATGCCGATGTCCTTGCCGCGCACCCGGGAGATCTCCCGGTCGTCCATCGCCGCCAGGTCGCGGCCGCCCAGCAGGATCCGGCCGCTGAGGTGTGCGGTGGGCGGCAGCAGGCCCATGACGGCGAGGGCGGTGGCGGACTTGCCGGAGCCGGACTCGCCGACGATGCCGAGGGTACGCCCGGGCAGGAGGTCGAAGTCGATGCCGCGTACGGCCTCCACCGGTCCGGCCTCGGAGGGGAACGAGACGCGCAGGTCGCGTACGGACAGGACGGGTGCGGGCTCGGTGGGCCCGGCCGCGGGCCCGGTGGGGCGGGCGGGTGCGAGGGTCATCGTCGGCCTCCTGCCGCGCCGGTGGACGTGGGGTCGAGGGCGTCGCGCAGGCCGTCACCGACGAAGGTCATCGAGACGGTGAGGAGCACGGTCAGCCCGGCGGGGAAGGCGAAGAGCCAGGGGGCGCTGGTGAGGGTGCCCGCGCCGTCGGCGAGCATCGTGCCCAGTGACACGTCGGGGGTCTGCACGCCGAAGCCGAGGAAGGACAGGGCGGTCTCGCTGAGCACGGTGGAGACCACGCCCAGGGTGAGGTTGACGATGAGCAGGGAGCCCAGGTTGGGGATGATGTGGCGCACGACGATGCGCAGGGGGCGCACGCCCATGAACTCCGCGGCGAGCACGTAGTCGCGCTCGCGCAGGGACGTCGACACCGACCAGACCACGCGGGCGGTGGACATCCAGCCGAACACCGTCAGGACGAGGATGAGGACCCGCCAGTCGCCGGCCAGCCGGTGCGAGACCAGGGCGAGGATGAGGAAGGAGGGCACGATCAGCAGGAAGTGGATGAGGGCGAGGGTGGCCTTCTCCACCCGGCCGCCGAAGTAGGCGGCGCCCGCGCCCACGACCGCGGAGATGGCGACGGTCAGCAGGGACACGCTCACCGCGATCGTCAGCGAGCGCTGGAGGCCGTGCACGGCGGCGGCGTAGATGTCGTTGCCGCCCTGGTTGGTGCCGAACCAGTGCTCGGCACCCGGGGCCTGGGTCAGGGCCGAGAAGTCGGCGTCCGCGTAGCCGTGCGGGGTGAACAGGTCGCCGAACGCGCTGAACAGCACGAGCAGCAGGAAGATCACGACGCCGGCGACGGCGATCCGGTTGCGCAGGAAGCGGCGGAGGTAGAGGCGGTGCCGTCCCAGGTAGCGCCCGTCGTGCTCGGTGGGCGGCGGGTCTGCGGTCGGCCCGGGGGCAGCCCCGGTGGCGGGGGCCGTGGCGGCGGTGGTCGTGGCGCTGGCGAGGACGCTTTCGGAGGTCGCGTCGGGACTCATAGGGGTGCCCATCTCAGCTGACCCGCACTCTCGGGTCGAGGAGAACGGTGGTGATGTCAGCGAGGATCGCGCCGACCGCGGTCAGGGCGGCGGCGAAGGCGGCGGTGGCCACGGTGCCGTGCACGTCGTTCTTGTTGATGGTCTGGATGAAGTACTGGCCCATGCCGTTCCAGCCGAAGATCGTCTCCGTGAGGACCGCGCCGGTGAAGGCGGCGGGGATGCTGAAGGCCACGGACTGGGCGGTGGGGATCAGGGCCGTGCGCAGGGCGTGTCGGCGGATCGCCTGGGCGCGGGTGAGCCCGGTGGCCCGGGCGGTGCGCACGAAGTCGGATCCGATGACGTCCAGCAGCAGGGAGCGCTGGGTGAGGTGGTAGCCCACGTACCCCGTCAGGGTGAGTGTCAGCGTCGGCAGGATCAGGTGCGCCAGCCGGTCACCGATCGTCGCCCAGAACCCCTCCACGTCGGGCGACTTCTCCCCTGCGACGTACAGGAAGTGCCAACCCGCCTGTTCGTTCAGCCGGATGGCGAGGAACACCAGGGCGAGGGCGGCGATCGACACCGGGACGTTGAAGAGCGCCATGGACAGGGCCTGGGCGGCCCGGTCCCGCCAGCCGTACTGGCGCGAGGCGGTGTGGACGGCGAGCGAGACACCGACGACGACGGACAGGACCGTGGCGCCGATCACCAGTTCGGCGCTGACCAGGGAGCGGTAGCCGATTTCCCCGTTCACCTGGACCCCGACCGGGGAGCGGCCCCAGTCGAAGCGCAGGACCACACCGGTCAGCCAGTCCCACCAGCGGTGGAGCAGCGGCTCGTGCGGGTCGAGGTTGTAGGGGGCCAAGGCCCGGGAGATCTGCTCCTCGGTGCGGACCGGGCGCAGCTCCTTGAAGTTCGAGCGCGGGTCGAGGAACCAACTGGCCAGGAAGTACGTGGCGTTGGTGGCCACGGCGATGACCAGGAGCCAGCCCGCCGCCCTGCGTGTCACGTACCGGAGCACGGACGCCACCTCCCCACCGGATGCGGCGGGTGTGGCTGGGGAGTAGCGGGTCTGGGGGAGCTAGGCATGCGGGTGGAACTCTTCCGATCCAAGGAGTGGTTGCACGACCGTGCAGAGGCCAGTCTGTGTGCGAGCGACACGTGACACCAGAGATCAGGGCATTTGGACACGAAGACGAAATACCCCCGCAGCAAATGGACGTGTTCGCGTCACAATTCGATCGATCCGCAGGTGGGGCGGGTCGTAGCAGGCGCAGGGCCCCGGGCCCTGTGGCCGCTGCGGCCGGTGGGGCAGAGGCGGCGTCAGCTTCCGGTGCGCGGAGGGGCGTCGGCCTCGCCCTCGGCCGGCCCGCGCTCGCCGGGGCGGCATCCTGCTCAACACCGTGCTCGTCGTGTCCCGGCCGGTCCGGGGCAGGGCGACGTGGACGCCGCCGGACGAGACCCTCGGGAACCGGACGGCGGCGACCTGGCAAGCGGGCCTGTTCGCGGTCCTGGTGTCGGTCACTCAACCGGCGCGTCGTAGTGAATCGCCTCCTCGGGGCCCCAGGGACAACGGAGTGGCGGCTCCTCCTGAAGGAGAGCGAGATCCCTGAGATCACCCGTTGCGCCACGTCCAGGAGCAGCGAACCACCTACCCCACCGCCTGCTGTCTTCCCGCGCCCCCACATGGACAGTGGTCGTAGCCGACCCGGCTCCCGCCTCGGATGCCGTGTTCCTCTACGGGGTGCCATAACGGATGTGACGCCCCCCACCGGAGGTAAGTCAGCGTATGAGTTCAAAGCGCAGCAAGAATCCAACCCTGCCCGTACTCGACGACGCATTCCGACTCGCGTCGGTCAAGGACGCCGAGGAGTCCACCCGTGACTTGGCCGCGCGGCTGGCCACCACCGAGCAGGAGTGAGCAATGAAGTATGTCGATCTCGATGTCCGAGTCGGCGAACTGACCGGGGTCCTCGGCCCCGGCCCCTACCTTGAGCTTCTGCCTGCGCTGAGCACCAACCTGCCCCCGGGCGCCAGGGCGTTCGCCACCGACCCGAGCCACTACGACTTCGCCGGGCGGCGCTGCGTCAAGGACATGACGCTCCACCAGGCGATCTTCTTCCAAGAAGGGTCAAGCCCTCGACCTCCGCCTCCGTCACAACTGTTGGAAGCACGAGGAGGACCTGGCCATTCGTTATGCGGGGGTGACAGCCGTCCAGATCAGCACTCCGAACGAGCCCTCGCCCTGGGACAACCTCGGCACGCTGATCCTGGACGAGATCCTTCCGCACGACCAGGGCTGCACTCACGAGATGGCCTTCAGGCCCGGGTCGTGCCCGGGCCGCCCCGCCAGGGGCCGAGACGGCACCGCAGACCGGCCTGACGGACGAGCCGGTTCGGGTGCCCCGTTGGTAGGCCGATCCGGATGCGCCTGCCAGGCCGTTGGCGCGGAGGGGGTGGGAGGGTGCAGGGTGTCACCATGTCCGAACGCCGCGATCGCCGCCGTCTGCACGCACGTGCCCGAGCTCTCGGGGTGCCCATCGGGCAGGCCGACCGCCGGGCTTCCCTTCGCCGGCCCGGGCCGCGGGTTGTGGAGCCCGCGTGGCCGCGCACCGCGCTGCCGGACCGGGACGAGACTCCTGCAGTCGTCCGGGCGATGCCTCCGGTACTGGTGGCGTGCTGCACGGTCACGCGCGACCGGCAGGTCACGGACGGCGGGACCGTGATGGTGCTGACACGCCACACGGCGGACTGCCCGGTCTGGTCCGCCCGCTGACCACGGGCCCGGACGGACCCAACCGCGCGAGGGGTGTTCTGCCGGGTGCTGTGGTCAGGCTCCTGCGTCTGCCGACAGAAGCGGCGGTGCCCGCGCTCCTACTGGTCGCTACCCGCCAACGCGCTCGCAGGGAGGACAGGGTGCTTCGGGCCTTCTGTGCCGCGGCCTCCGACCGACCCCCGCAGGCGCGGGGAGCGACCGCCGCAGGCGCGGGGAGCAGCGGCCCGGCCTGGTGGGCGGGCCGTATCGGGTGGACGCCGTGAACCGGGGGTCGTTGGTGAGGTGAACAGACTCAAGGAGGCCCGCTGCGTCGGCGCCCGGGCCCACCTCTGCACCACCGAGATCCAGCCCGCCCACGTCTGGCGCGGACCAGCCGCCGCCCGGCCCGTCGTCGGTGCTGCGCCCAGGGTGGGAGGGGTGGTGGGGTTGCGGGGCTTGGGGCTTCGGGGTGGCGGGTCCGCCCGGCCGGGGAGGGGTCCGGCCGGGCGGGTTCTTCGGGCCCACCGCGTTTCGCCGGATCGGCTCGGGTGCCGACGGGTGGGGTTCGCCGGCACCCGGGGTGTCAGTCGTGGACCCAGAACTCGATGGACAGGGGCGGGACGGTGACGGTGAGGTTGGTGCCGGTCTTGGCGCCGATGCTGTCCATGTTGGTGGAGGGGCCGTAGCGGTAGCCCCGGAAGGTGCCGGTGGTCTGGGTGTCGACGGTGAAGGTGTAGTTCGCGTTGCCGCGGTTGGTGACGACGAAGACGGGCTTTCCGCCGGGGGTCTTCCAGGCCATGATGCGCTGGTTGGGCCGGTAGGTGATGCCGCCGGGCGTCGTGGTGCCGTTCGCGTGGGTCTTGAGGCCGCCGCTGGCCTCGGTGGGGTGGGGCTCTTCGACGTTGTAGCGCACGGAGTCCCAGGGCATGAACCTCACGAAGCCGGCGACGGCGTTCCAGTTGCGGGGGTTCCACGTCCAGTCGCCGGGCTGGAGGTTGGGGAAGCGGCTGTTCACGGGGGCGCCCGGGGGCCGCCAGGTGCCGAGGCCGTAGTTCTCGGACAGGGCGTCGGTGCTGGGCTTGAGGGCGTGCAGCCACCACCAGGTGGGGGAGTTCTGGAAGGTCATCCAGTTCATGATGGACTGGGCGGTGTTGAGGGTGTCGCGGTCGGTGACCGGGCCGTGGCCCGACAGGTACTCGAACTCGTTGTTGAAGACGGGCCTGGAGGCGACGCCGCTGCCGGTGTAGTTCTCGGTGATCTGCGCGTTGCTGTCCGTGCCGATCTTGTGCCAGGTCCAGGCGTCGATGTACTGCATGGTGGTGGTGGAGTTCTTGAGGACCGCGCCTCGGTTGTTCCACCATCCGCTGATGCTGGTCGCGTGGATCTTCGCGTCGGGGTAGTTCGCGCGGATCTTGGGCGCGATGATGTTGAAGACGTCCCGGTACTGCTCGTCGGTGTACTTGCAGCTGCTGTAGGCGGCGCCCTGGTTGGGTTCGTTCTGCAGGCTCCACCAGGAGATCTTCAGCCTCGGCGGCGAGGCCGGGGTCTCCCTCGAGTTTTCGACCAGGTAGTCCAGGTCGGCGACCATGGCGTCACCCATGGCGGCGGACTCGGTCGGGGTGAAGGAGGCGAGGGTCGCGTTCTTGTTCGGTCCGCCCCCGAGTTGTCCGTTGCTCTTCCAGTGGGGGGCGGGGGACCAGTACTCGACGCCGAGGCCCTCGATGCCCGCGTCCTGGACCATCTTGGCCAGCTTCTTGGTCTGGTCCGGGTAGCGGTCCTGGAAGCGCTTGCCGTCGGTGGTGACGCCGCGGTGGTAGAGGCCCATGGCGAGTCGGCAGTAGCGGAAGCCTCGGTCGGTGCGGCCGGCCTTGAGCATGTCGTTGATGAAGCGGGTGTAGGCGGCGGCGGTCAGGTCGAGGGGGACGCCGCTGACCAGGGTGTCGTCGGTGGGGCCGTCGTTGGAGCCGATGGAGTCGGACTGGATCTCGAAGCCGAGGCCGAGGATCGTCTGCCGCTTCGCCCCGTTGTCGTTGAAGGCGATGACGTAGTCGCCGCCGGTGTCGTCGTCGGCGTGCGCGAAGGTGGGGATGAGGACCTGGGGCAGGGAGGCGGCGGCGCCGATGATGGCGGCGCCGCGCAGGACGGAGCGGCGGTTCATACCGTGCGGCTCGGGTCTGGTCATGGTCTTCCTTCGTGGGGGATCCGCCGGGCCGGGGCTCCGTCCGTGCGGGGCGGGGCGTTACGGCGTGGGCGGGCTGCGGACGGAGGCAGGCCCTGGTGCGTGCGGGGCAGGCAACGGGCCAGGTCGGGTGCGATATCGGCGTCGGGGCCGAGGTCGTGCCGCGTAACATATGCGATATACGAAATTAACGCCAGAGGTGTTGCCGCCTCCCCCTCCAGGGGGCGGGCGCCCGTCGAGGCGTCCCTCTCCGGCGGGTTCCTGGCGGGCTCCCGTGTTGCGTGGAGTGTTTCGGGGTGTCGGCGGGGGCGGCTCGCCCGGGAGTGCCGCGCGGGTCGCGCTCGCTCCGGACCGGATCCGCCTGATCGGGAGGGATTCTGACGTTCCGTCACGCGTGAGGTCCGCGCCCCGGTAGGCTGGCGCCAGGCAATGGGTCGTATGTCCGGAAAGTGGGACGACACTTGTTGTCGAATGAGCCGTATACATACCGTCTGGTCCTGGAGCCCGAGGTCAGGGAGTGGCTGCACGGGCTGCGGCGCACCGACCGGGCGTCGCTCGACCAGGTCGCCGCCGCGATCACCGCCCTGCGCCGCGTGGGCCCCGCTCTCGGCCGGCCCCTGGTGGACCGGATCCGGCACTCGGGGATTCCCAACCTCAAGGAGCTGCGGCCCGGGTCGTCGGGCGGCACCGAGGTCAGGCTCCTGTTCGTCCTGGACCCGGGGCGCCGTATCGTGGTCCTGGTCGCCGGTGACAAGCGGGGCCGCTGGCAGTCCTGGTACCGCACGGCGATCCCGCTGGCGGAGGAGCGCTACCGCCGGTACCTCCGGCGGACGGAGGAGCGGACGAACCGATGACGGAGCCCGGGAGCTACGGCGACGACGCCGAGTTCCTCGCGGAGTTCCACCCGCGACCGGGCGACGCGGAGCGGGTCGTCCGGGCGGCGGATCGCCTGGTCGCGGAGAACCGCGGTCGGATCCTCGCCGGACTGCGCCGCCTGACCGGCACCGGCGTCCCGGACCTCGCCCGCGCCATGGGCGTGGACGCGCAGGTGGTGGCGGCGTTGGAGACGGGCCGGGAGACGTCCGCGGGTGCGGTGCTCGCCTTCGTGAGGGCGCTGGGAGGGCACTTGGTTCTGGAGGTCGTACTCGCGGGCGGGCGCCGCGCGGGGTTCGACCTGCCCGCCACCGCCTCGCCGGCCACGGCGGAGGACTTCGGGGAGTGGACCGTCCGGCGCCGGGAAGCGGCTGCGGCGGCCGTTGCGCGGGCGGGCGCCGCGCTCCTCCTCCCGGAGGCGCCGGCCGCCGAGGTCCGCAGGTCGCTGGACCAGCCGGGCACGGCGGACTGCGGGGGAGCGGTCGTCGACGTGCTCCTGGTCGCCGTCGTCGACGGCTGGCGGGCCGAGATCGGCTGACGGGCGCGGGCGGGCACGGGCAGACGCCGGCAGGCATGAGCAGGCATGAGCAGGCATGAACGGGACGAGCGGGCACGGACGGCGAACCGTCGGGGCGTGCCGCGCGGCCGGCCGCCGGGCGGTCAGCCCGCGGTGCCGCGGCGCGCGTAGGTGCGGATGCGGTAGCGCAGGCCGGACGTCGAGGTCCGCGGGCCGAGGTCCTCGGTGACGGCCCACGCGGGACCGACGGCCGGGGCGTGGGTGTCGCCCTCGACAGACAGGTCGATCTCGGTCACCGAGAGGGTGTCGGCCCGGTCGACGGCCGAGCGGTAGAGCTGCCCGCCGCCGATCACCCAGGCCTCGGCGGCCGGGCCCGCCCCGGCCGTCTCGGCGGCCAGTCGCAGGGCCTCGTCGAGGGAGCCGGCGCGGTCGGCGCCGTCCGAGGCCCACTGCGGGTCGCGGGTGACCACGATGTTGCGCCGGCCGGGGAGCGGGCGGAACCGCGGCGGGAGCGACTCCCAGGTGCGGCGGCCCATCACCACGGGGTGCCCGAGAGTGGTCGCCTTGAAGTGTTCGAGGTCCTCGGGCAGGTGCCAAGGCATCGTGTTGTCCGCGCCGATCACGCCGTCCGGGGTCTGGGCCCAGATCAGTCCGATCCTCATACCGCGACCGGTGCCTTGATGGCCGGGTGGTGCCGGTAGTCGACCACGTCCACGTCGGAGTAGGCGTAGTCGAAGAGCGACTCGGCCTGCCGAAGGCGCAGCGCGGGGAAGCCGAACGGCGTGCGGGTGAGCTGTTCGGTCACCTGCTCCACGTGGTTGTCGTAGATGTGGCAGTCACCGCCGGTCCAGATGAACTCCCCCGGCGCGAGGCCCGCCTGCTGGGCGACCATGTGGGTCAGCAGGGCGTAGCTCGCGATGTTGAACGGAACCCCGAGGAACAGGTCGGCACTGCGCTGGTAGAGCTGGCAGGAGAGCCTGCCGTCGGCCACGTAGAACTGGAACAGCGCGTGGCACGGGGCGAGCGCCATCGCGTCCAGCTCGCCGACGTTCCAGGCCGAGACGATCATCCGGCGGGAGTCCGGGTCGCTGCGCAGGGTGTCGAGGACCCGGCCGATCTGGTCGATGTGCCGACCGTCGGGGCTCGGCCAGCTGCGCCACTGCACGCCGTAGACGGGACCGAGATCACCGTCGCGGTCGGCCCACTCGTCCCAGATGGTCACGCCGTGCTCGCGCAGCCAGCCGACGTTGGAGTCGCCGCGCAGGAACCACAGGAGCTCGTACACCACGGACTTCAGGTGCACCTTCTTGGTGGTGACCAGCGGGAACCCCTGGGTGAGGTCGTAGCGCAGTTGGTGCCCGAAGACGCTCCGGGTACCGGTGCCCGTCCGGTCGGTCTTGGCCGTCCCGGCGGTGAGCACGTGCTTCAACAGGTCTTCGTACTGGGTATCCACCACGAGCGGCAAGTCTACGTGCCCGTCCGATGCCCCGATTGTCCCGGTCCGGTACGCCGCGCGCGGCCGCGCAGCTGGGTCTCCCGTGAGCGCCTTCGGCCGGGCGGGGCGGACCGGGCGGCTGCTCTTGCGTCCCCGCGGCAGGTTATCTTGCGGTAGACGCACCGCGAAGTCGGCAAGCCCTGACCGCCGGGCCGGGCCTCAGCCGGCCGTCCCCCGGGCGGAGGTGTCGGGGGTGAGGCCGTCCTGCGCCTGCCGGGCGCGTTCGGCGAACAGCTGGGTGAGGAGGGTGAATCCGGGCGCGGTGAGGCCGGCGCCGGGCCCCTGGCCGCGCACGAGGAGCAGCGTGCTGCCGACCCGGACCAGCGCGACCGCCGCGCCGCCGCCCTGGATGCGGATGGCGCTCTGGTCGCCGCTCCGGGGGACGGCCGCCGTCGGCTGCTCGCCGGGGGTGCTTTCGAGCATGGCGTCGAAGGCGCGGGCGGCGGTCTCGGGGGAGGTGAAGGCGGTCGCGGTGAACTCGACGGTCTGCGCCGAGGCCGAGGCGAACGTTACCGTGGCGTAGGCGAGTTGGTGGTCGCAGGCGTCCGGAGGCAGGCAGGGGAGCGGGCCGGCGGTGCCCACGCCCGTCCCGCTCCCGGGACCCGTCCCCGACTCCGGCGCTCGCTGCACCCGCCAGCCGATCGGCATCGCGCCCTCGCCGGGCAGCACCGCTCGGAGCAGCGACGGGTCCCGAAGCGGCTGCGCGGCGTGTGCCAGGCCGGGCCCACCGGGCTTCAGCAGCGGGCGCGAACTCAGGTGGATGCCGAGCGCCACCAGAGAGGTGATCAGGACCAGGGCGAGCGCCACCACGATGCCGGCGCTGCTCCGCCGCCCGGCGAGCAGCCGGGCACGGGCGGCGTCCGGGCCCATCCGCAGCTGAACGGTGGCGGGGCCCTCTGGCCGGGGTCCGGTCCGCAGTTGCACGGTGCCGGGGTTCTTCGCCGGTGGTGCGCCGGCCCTACCCGTCCGCAGCTGGACGGTCTGCGGGCCGGAGGGTGACTCGGAGGGCTTCCCGAGTTCCGTGGTGGCCAGGTACTGCGCGAACGCCACGTCGGCGGCCAGCAGTCGGGCGACGGCCGCGGTCAGCAGCGTTCGCGCCTTCGGGTCCTGCGGGTCCGCCGCGGCGGCGGCGAGCGCCTGCGACCCCTCGGGCATCATCCGCAGCCGGGCCCGCACCACGTCCGCCACCGCCTGATGCGCTCCGTCGCCGAGCAGCGCCGCCACCACGGCCGCTTCCGGCCCCAGACCGTCTCCCATGGCAACTTCCCCCGTCGCGCGAGTAGTTGCCTCCACCATCCCGGACCACTGCTCAATTCGTACCCACGCCGAAACGGAACGGAGACGCAACTGCAACCCCACCCGGACGAACCGGGCGGCGGCGCGGACGGCGCGCTCAAGTCGGGACGGGGGCGAGGCGCTTGACTTCCCACAGGGTCACGGCGGTCTCGATGTGCCGGACCCCGGGGAGTGGGCTGATGCGCCGGTCGATGTAGTCGTACAGGTCGGCCGGGTCGCGGAAGATGCCGCTGGCGACCAGGTTGGACGTGCCGGTGGTGGCCGCGGCGAAAGCGATCTGCGCATGGGTGGCGAGGGTTTCCCCCACGATGCGCAGGTGCGCCGGCGCGACGTTCAGCCAGATGCGGGTGGCCGTCCGGTAGCCGAGGAGCCGCGGGTCGAAGTCGACCGAGAGGTTCAGGGCGCCCGCGCCGCGGAGGCGGTCGAGGTGGCGTTGGATGCTGGAGGGGGAGCGGCGGGCGGCCGCGGCGAGCTCGGGCAGCGACGCGCGGCCGTCGCGGGCCAGCTCCCTGAACAGGATGTGATCGGTTGTGTCCAGGTCGAGCGGGGTGGCGGAGGGCGCAGGGGAGGGCACCGCGGCCGCGGTGCCCTGTGGCCCGAACCGGGTCGCGTGCCAGGTGCTCGTCGCCCCGAGGAAGACGCGCATCATGCAGTGCGCGCTGACGGAGAGCACCCGCGGGGTGCGGGGGAGCTTCTCCAGGAGCAGTGCGTTGAGTTCGTCAGCCGAACGGGCGTCGAGCGCGCAGTAGAGCTCGGTGCCGTCCGAGGCGATGGTGACCCAGCTGGTGTCGGAACGGCGGGCGAGGGCTCCGGCGACGGTTCCGGCGGCGTCCGGGGCGCAGTGCAGTCGCAACAGCCAGCGGCTCAGGCCCAGACGGGAGGAGACGGGCCGGCCGATGATGCGCAGGCCGAGGCCGCGTAGTCGCCGGTAGCGACGGGCAACGGTGCGTTCGGACACCTCGCGGTCTCGCGCGATGCGGCTGAAGGGCGCGCGGCCGTCGAGTTGGAGAGCCCGGAGCAGGTGCTGGTCGAGCTCGTCGACGGTGTCGCGATCCACCGGTACACCTCGGTTCCTCGCCGGATGGTCCCGTTTTCAAGCGTACGGCTTGAGCCGTAGCGGGAGGGACCTGGATGGTGACCGGGTCGCCGTCCGTCCGGTGGGCGGCGGCCTTGGTCGGCGCGTGCGCCGAGGCCCCGGCCCCGGGCCGCACCGGAAACGCCCGCTCCCACCGACGGCCCCCGGCCCCACTGACACCCCTGCCCCGTCCATCGACCTCACGGAGGATCCGCCCGTGGCCACTACCCCGATTCCCCTCATCGACCTCAGCCGCTGGACGTCCGACCACAGCGCGGACCGGGAGCGGCTCGCCGCCCGGGTCGACCGCTCCCTGCAGTCCAGCGGCTTCCTCCTGGTGACCGGGCACGGCATCGAACCGGAACTCCCGGGCCGCGTACGCGCCGCGGCGAACGACTTCTTCCACTTGCCCCAGCCCGTCAAGAGGCCCTACGACCAGAACCGGCGCGGCTGGATCGGCCGGGAACGGGTGACCACCGCCAGGTCCGAGGGCACCCTCACCCCGCCGGACCTGCTGGAGGTCTGGTCGTGCGCCGTCGACTCCTCCGCACGCCCCGGCGTCCCGCAGCAGACACCCGGCCACTGGCCCGACGAAGTCCCCACCCTGCACCCGCTCGTCACGGCATACACCGCCCGGATGCGCACCCTGGCCGACACGCTCCTCGCCATCATGGCGACGGCGCTGCGCCGGCCGGCCGACTTCTTCACCCGTCACACCGCTCGCCCGCACTGGGACTTCACCATCAACTGGTACCCGGCGGCCCACGAAACCGGCACCGCCGCACCCGGCCAGTTCCGCGTCGGACCGCACACCGACTTCGGTCTCGTCACCCTTCTGAACCGGCAGCCCGGCAAGGGCGGCCTCCAGGTCCACGACGAGGAGGCGGGCTGGCAGGATGCCCCCTACGAGCCGGGCGCCTACACCGTCAACATCGGTGACCTCATGGCCCGCTGGAGCGGAGACCGCTGGCGCTCCGGCCGCCACCGCGTCCTGCCCCCGCCCCCCGAGGCGCCGCAGGAGGAACTCACCTCGCTGGTGTACTTCCACGCCTGCGCGCCCGACACCGGGATCACCTCGCTGCCGGCACCACTCGGCCGCAGGCCCTACAGTCCGGTACGCGCCGGGGACTACCTCCAGGGCAAGATGCGCGCGATTCTCGACTGACGGCGTCCCTCTCTCCGCCTGATCCCCGTGCCGCCACTGCGATTCGCCTCCCCGCCGCTGCGATCCGCCTCCCCGCCGCACGGACGGGTCACCGTCTCGGGCGCCCGCCCGTCGGTGCGCCGGTCCCATGCCGCCCACACGGCTTCGGCGGGCCGCCGGCAGGGACTCCCTCGTGCGCGGGGTGTGAGGGGCGGTCCCGGGGACGGGCACCCGCCGGCGGTGCCCCTTCCGTCATCGGGCGTCTTCCCTCCCGCTTCCTGGAACCCCTGCGGCGCCGGGGCGGGGCGTCTGTCCGTCCCTGTTCGGGCCGGAGACTACCTTCCCCTCGGACACGGAAAAATCTGTTCTGGCGGGAGTAGACATTGATGTCGGCTGTGGTTAGTGTTTCTCTCGTAGCCAGCAGTCGAGAGGTACCCGCCAGACACGAACTGGCGGGAAGCGTGACGGAAGTTCGCAGGTCGGCACGGTTGCGGGGCCCTGAAGCCAAGGAAGTGCAGTGCGGCGACAGGACCGGTGGCCGGGCCCGGTGGCCCGCAGTGATCAGGGGCCACCACCAGGCGGTACCGCCGCCGGCAGACGCAGTACCCCAGCAAAGGCGCCGGACTGCGGGCGCGCGTGCCGGGGAGGTCCGGACAGCGGGGTTCCACGCCGAGCTCGTGAGCAGGACGGGCGATGGAGCCGGCAGCCGGACCGGGCGGCAGTCAAGGGCTGCCGAAGCAGTGCGCAGTACCAGCAGTACCCGTGTGAAACCGCAGTGCGCAGGAATGTCAGTGACGCAGAGGAAGAACGGAGGGCGCAAGCGCCATCAGGATCGCCCGGCCCGTGAGGCAGCAGTTCAGTCCGGGCGGACACCGCAGACCCCCCAGCTACGAAGGACGGTGGTTTCCGGTCACGCATACGCGATCCCCGCACGCCCCATCCCCCGGGGCAGTGCGGAAACAGAGGACCGGCCCAGGCCGGTAGATGGTGTTGTTCCCCTTCGGGGCCCCGGAGCCGCAACGGCGACGGGGCCCCTCGACGCGTTCCCCAGGAACCAAGAGAGGTGCAGTGACTACGACGACCGACACGCCCCCCACCCCCAGCAGCTTCGACGACGACGACTACCCCGCCTACACCATGGGCCGCGCCGCCGCCATGACCGGAACCACGGCCGGCTTCCTGCGCACCCTCGGCGACCAGGGCCTCATCACCCCGCTACGCTCCGACGGCGGCCACCGCCGCTACTCCCGCTACCAACTACGCATCGCCATGCGCGCCCGCGACCTCGTCGACCAGGGCACCGCCATCGAGGCCGCCTGCCGCATCATCGTCCTCGAAGACCAACTCGAAGAAGCCCTGCGCATCAACGAACAGCTTCGCCACGACGCCGGACAGCCGCCCACCGCCGACACCTGACCCCGGCGTCACCCCCTGGCCCGGACGGGCCGCCTGCGGCCCGGTGACCTTCACCCCGGTCCGACAGTGCGACAGAACGCGGGAAAGCCGTCACCCACAGGGTGACGGCTTCCAGTGCGTTCAGGCTTCGCGGATCCCGTCCGGGCCCGCAGTTCCCCCGTCCGGACCGAGCACCCGGTTCGGCAACGAGGCCGCAGTCGCACGTGCCGCTCCCACACGGCTCCCCACCGCACTCGTCCTGCTGCTCCCGCCCTGGCGCCGGTGCGGGCCACGCGGAACAGCCCTGTCAGCGGCCAAGATCTTTTCCCCAGGTGCGGTCAGGTATCGGTTCCCACCCGGCGGCCCCGGAGACGAGGCCGGTGCGGAGCCGGTGCGGGGCTGGTGCGAGGCCGGTGCGGAGCCGGTCCGAGAACTGCGGTCGGGCGCGGTCGGCGAGGCTACGAACCCTGTGTGAACGCGGTGGCGTGGTCGGCGGCCCACTGGCGAAACGTTCGCGGAGGCGTCCCCAGGATGTCGGCCACCGCGGTGGTGACGTACGCGGGCTGTCCGACTGCCGCGCTCCACGCGGCGAGCAGCATGTCGACGACCGGGCCGGGCGCCGTACCCTTCCACAGGCTTCGGAACTCGTCCGGCGTGATCTCCTCGAAGTCGATCTTTCGCCCGAGGGTGTCGCCGATGAGGCCCACCTGTGCGGCCTGGGTCAGCGACTCGGGACCCGTCAGGACGTAGTCGCCTCCGACGTGTCCGTCCCGGTGGAGTGTCCGCGCCGCGACGGCTGCGACGTCGCGGTCGTCGACCGGTGCCGACTCGGCGGCGCCGTAAGGCCACCGGACGACGCCGCCGGCCCGGATCGCGGGCGCCCACCAGGCCGGTGCGTTCGATGCGAGCATGCCCGGCCGGATGACCGTCGATTCGAGTCCGGTGGCCGCGATGAGCCGCTCGATGTCGGCGTGCATCGCTGCGACGGGATTGGGCTGCTGGAAGAGGGGGTGCGGTGTCCGGTGCGGCGAGGAGAGGAAGACGACCCGCCGCACGTGGGCCGCCAGCCGCTCGACGACGGCCTCGGTGGTCCGGGGCGGGGCGGTCCAGACGAGGAAGACCGCGCCGGCACCGTTCAACGCCGGGTCGAGTGTCTCGGGCGCGGTGAGGTCGCCGGTGAAGACCTCGACCGCCGCCGGTAGCGTCGCCGCGGCCTCGGGGCGGCGGGTGAGGGCGCGGACCGGTACGCCCGCGTCGAGGAGTTGGTCGATGACGACGCGGCCGATCCGGCCCGTCGCCCCGGTGACGAGCACGGGAGGAATGTCTGTCTGACTCATGCCGCCCATAAAAACGTTACTCGGTTAAAAAAGCAACTCAGTTATGAATGTTACGGTGGTCGGATGAACGAGCCGACGGGACTGCGGGCCCGCAAGAAGGCGCGGACGCGCGATGCCATCGCCGACGCGTCCATCTCGCTGTTCCTGGAGCGCGGCTTCGACCGCGTCTCGGTCAGCGACATCGCCGCGGCAGTCGAGATCTCCAAGCCGACCCTCTTCCGGTACTTCCCCACCAAGGAGGACCTGGTGCTGCACCGGTTCGCGGACCACCAGGGCGAGGCGGCGCGCGTCGTCCGTGACCGCGGGTCCGGCATCGAGCCGGTGCCTGCGCTGCACCGCCACTTCCGGGCCGGCCTCGATCGGTTCGACCCCGTCACCGGCCTCAACGACCACCCCGAGGTGGTGGCGTTCCATCGGCTGGTGTTCACCACACCGAGCCTGGCGGCACGGCTCACGCGCTACCAGCTCGAAGACGAGGAAGCACTGGCGGACGCACTCGGCGAAGGCATCCGGGCACGCCTGTGCGCTGCCCAGGTACTCGCAGTCCAACGGGTGCTCGCCCGGACCAACTGGCAGAAGATCGCTGACGGTCGAACCGCGCGCGACGTCCACACCGAAGCCCTGGCCGACGCCGACCAGGCATTCGAACACCTGCGGTGACGGGCGGCGCGCCCGCCCGACGAAGAGTTCACAGCCCAGTGCACGCATGACTGCGGGCCCGGCCGAGACGCCGACAGCCGCCGCATCGCCGGGCACGATCCCCGGCATCGTCGACGCGACCCTCGGTCGGGCCACTGTTCGCAGCTGCTCCGGCGTCAACCCCCGAAGGACCTCCGGAGCCGACCGTCGTGTCTGCGCCTGCGCCGCCGGGAGCGTCCCACTCCCGCGCTGCTCGCCGTCCGGGCCGGCCGCTGCACTGCCGCGCCGCAGCCGTGGTCGCCGGGTTCCGGCCACCCCGCGCCTGCGTCCTGCCGCCGACCGGCCCTGCGGCTCCGACCGCCCGGGCGCGGCCCGGTCGTCCTCTGCTCCTGAAGGTTCTTCCGGCGGCGCGTTCGCGGGCTGCGGCCGGGACTACCGGGCGTCGCGTCGCCGACGCGCGCGCTCGAACTCGGCGACGTCCGACATCCAGGGACCGTGCTGTTCGAGTGCGGCGCAGCCGCCGCGGACGAAGGTGCTCACCAGCTTCCGGTACCCGCCGATCCCGTCGACCAGGCCGTACTCGACCCGGTACTCCGGATCCGACCCGCCTTCCCCCTCGCGCAGCGTCGTGACCCGGGCGACGGAGTCCGCGTAGAAGTGGAGCTGGATCCCTTCGCCCATCTCCTCGTCCTCGATGGTGAACACCTCGTTGTCCGTGGCCGAGCGGTCGCCGACGAACTCCCAGAACTCCGCGGTGGCAGTACGGGGGCTGTCCTGCCGCCACTTCTTCTCGGCGCCCTTGTCGTCGGTGAACGACAGGACCGTCTTCCTCGCACCCCCGTCCGTCCTCGCACCCCCGTCGAGGTCGGCGCGGTGGTCGGCGCCCTCGGCGTCATCCTCCACGGGGGTGTTCCTGGCGAGGTCCGCGGCCTCCGAGCACATCAGGAAGCTCACGGTGCGCACCGCGTCGTCGACCAGTTCAGGGTGTGCGCGGCGTACGGCCGTTTCGACCGTGGTCTCCATCCGACGCCAGTCGTGCTTGTCGGTGGCGCGGTGTCCCCGTCGCGGATCGCGGCCGATCCGCAGCGCGGCGCACGCCTGCTCCGCGGTGGCGATCACCCGCAGGACCTCGGGCAGCAGCGCGGGTTCGACGGCATCGGGCATCCGTCGGGGAACGGTTCCGCCGTGCAGGTACTGGCCCGTGTACCTCAGGATCGCGGTGTCGAGTGGACCGAGTACCGCCCCGCGCTCGGCGCGACGGCGGTCCGCGTGGTACTCCTGGGCCCGCTTGCCGTTCGACGTCTCCGTCGCCGCGCGCATCGCCGCGCATACCTGACCGCGCTCCAGGAGACCGATGTCGGCCCCGTGGGCGATGAGCCGGCTCCTGTCCCACCGGATGCGTTGGAAGAGTGCGTCGACGTCCGCAGGCGCGCCGAGGAGGATCGGGTCCAGGAGCGCGACGGCGGCGATCTCGTCGAGCCGGCCCCGGGTTCCGGCGTCGTCGCACAGCGGGAGGGCCGCACTCCACAGCAGCAGGTGTCTGGCCAGGTCCTCCCGGATCACCGCAAGATGGGCTTCGCCGATCGAGAACGTGAACGTGCGAGGCTCGTGGTTGGCGTCGGCCCCGGCGCCGAGCATCAGCTTCAGCTCGCCGTCCTCGCGGACGACGTTCGGGATCCAGCCGCTCCTGCGCGTGAAAACGATGTCTCTCATGGACTCAGTCTTTCCCGGAACGGCACCGGCCGGCACCACGGTGGTGTTGCAGCCCCACCCGCACCATCCCTCGACGTCGACTGCCCGGCCAACTTCCGTGTCCGGCCGCCCGGCAGGCTCTCGGCATGGAAAAGATCTTTTCCATGCTCGCCTCGTCCGGTACGGTCGCGGAGTTGTTTTCGCTGCTGGGAGGCCATGAGGCGCGCACGTGGCCCCGGGTGCCCGCCGACTGAGAGCAGGTTTCGTCATGGCATGTCGTATCGGTGAGCTGGTGCTCGGTTGCCGCGATCCCGAACTGTTGGCGCGGTTCTGGTGCGAGGTCCTGGGCTACGTCGTGGTCGGCCGCGAGGAGGGCTGCGTGGAGATCGGGACGCCGGAAGGGTTCGGCGGTCCGCAGCCCACGATCTTCTTCAGCGTCCGGGACGAGCCGGAGCCGGGGAAGTCCCGGCTGCACATTGACCTCAACCCCACCGACCGCGACCAGGACGCCGAGCTCGAACGCCTTCTGGAGCTCGGTGCCCGCCGGGCCGACATCGGCCAGACCGGGGACGAGCACTGGCATGTCCTGGCCGACCCTGAAGGCAATGAGTTCTGCCTGCTCAAGGCCCGCATCAAGCCGCTCTGACGCTCGTCCGGGGCTCATCGGTCACGCCGCGGCCTGCGGTTCTCCCGCAGCCGCGGCGTGATCCGGGGTTGCCCGGAACCGGCACGCACCACCTTGGTGCAGAGAAGCTGTCGCACGACGGCACGAGGCGGTTGACGGAACGACGGGGACGCCCGTGCGGCGGTTCCCACGCTCAGCTGCCGCGAAGCCCGGCGATCTGCTGCGCGAGCTGGGCTGCCTGCGCGTCACGCTCGGCCTTGAGCGCCGCGAACGCCTGTGGCTGCTGGGCGATCGCGGCCGTCTGGTAGTCGGCTTCGACGGCGAACCAGATCCCGACCAGGTTGGTGCGCGCCTTGCACTCCACATCGGTCTGCGCCATGCGGATCTCCGCGGCGTCCGGCTCGGGTTGCTTCACGGACGGTAGATCCCCTCCGGCCTCGACCGGGTTCGGTGCACTGAACCCGTCGGCGCGCATGCACTCCGACCAGCGCGCGAAGACCTCCTTCACCCGCGGATCGGTCATCGAGCGGGAGAAGCTCTCGGCCTTGGTCTGTGCGGCGAGCTGGGACGCGCCGCTGCCCGAGCCCTGTCCACCGGGCTGGAGCGACTGGAGATCGGTGTTCACCTTGCCCTGACAGCCTCCGGCCGGCACCGCCTGGCCGTTCGAGCTGGTCAGCGGCTTGCCGGTGGCGTCCCGGCCGAGCAGCAGCGCGTTTTCCGCCGGGGAGAGCGTGGCCCGCGGAGTAGCGGTGTCACGTTTGGGCAGGTGATAGCCCCAGATGCTGACGCTCGCCGGATCGGTCAGACCGTAGCGACGGAACAGGAGGGAGTCGGAGGCCGAGACGACCGGACCCGGCGTCATCGGCAGGTCGAAGCCGTACTGCTTCATGCAGATGGCGACCTTCTTGGTGTTCAACCACTTCAGTTCGGCCGCCTGCTGGGGCGTCAGCATGTACTCCGCGATCGGCAGCCGGAGTTCGGCGACCTGCGAGGGCCCGGGCGTGGGAGTCGCCACCACCGCGGGCGGGGACGCCGGGGCGGGCGGCGGCGCGGCCTGGCCGGCGGAGCAGCCGCCTACCGCCAGGGCGATCAGCACCGGGGTCAGGAGTCGCCCCCTGTGGACTCTCGCTGCGGCAGTCACGGCCGTTCTCCTTCGGGTTCGCGAGGTGGCCTGCCCACCGGTGTTCGTGCCGACGGGCAGGCCCTGGTCACGGGACGGACCGTCAGACGGTGGGGCAGAAGGCGCGCGAGGCGTCGTCGAGGGCCATCGACGCCTCGTTGTTCCTGAGCAGCGGGGTGAGGTTGCCGCCCCTGTTGGGGCTCAGCCAGTTCTCGTCGCCCATGTAGTTGGGGTAGACCCAGATGCCGACGTTGCAGGCGCTCGCGTTCTCGGCGGAGGCGGCGTTGTTCCGCACGGGGTTGCCGTCGGTGAAGTTCCCGCTGATCGTGGGAGTGGCGATGACGTGGCTGGTCCAGAATCCGCCGCCACGGTTGGGGCCGTACCAGAGGCAGTAGTAGCCGCCCTGCGAGGCGCAGGTGTACGAGTTCCAGCTGTCGATGTTGACGAAGCTGGCGTTGGCCTGGCCGCCCAGGCCGCCGAACGCGAGCGCGGCGGTGGCGCCGACGACGGCGAGGCGTGATGCTGTCTTCTTCACGGACATGTCGAGTTCTCCTCCGTAGGGCAGATCGAGTGGTGCGAAATCCGGTCCCCGAACTCGAGGGGGCAGGTGGAAGCGGCCCCCTCGGCGGGAAACGGTAGATCCTCTTCCGCACCGGCGTCTGCACGGTTTGCAGCCAATTCCGTGGCCGATCCACCGGCTCCCACGCCCCCGCCACGCGCCCGGCCCCGCGGCGGAAGCGCGGATTCACCGGCCGTTTCCCGGCACCCGCCGGAGCCGGTGGCTCCCGGAGGCTCGGGTCGGGGCCGGACCGTTCGCGGGGCATGACCGCGGACGGGGCGCTCGGCCCCGGGCCGGGAGATCGGGCCGGCTGGAGTGGTCGCCATGGACCACCGCTCCGGCCCTGGGCCCGTGGTGACGGCCACGTGTCACCCGAGGACCTGCGGGGCTGCCGGGACGGCAATCACCGGAGCGGTCGGCCGAACGCGCGAAGTCCCCGCGCAGAGGCACCCGTTCAGCCGGAGCCCGGACGCCATGGTCGTCCGGGTTGCAGGCGCTGCGCGCGAAGCACCCACGACGCCTACTGCCCGTGTCTACGGGAACGGCCGCCGGTCGGCCCGGTCGGCCCGGTCGGCCCGGTCGGCCGCGACGCGAAGCTCGGCCCGGACACGTTCGGCGTCCCGGTCGCGGACACCTGCGGTGCCGTTCCGCGAGGGGGGCGGGCCGGCCCGGCGTCGGTGGTTGCGCTCCAGCGCCCAGACAACGAGGACGATCCACAGGACGAGTACGGCGAGTCCGGTCATGAGGGCTCCTTGTCGGGTCTTGGCTCAGCGGGATGCTTCACGCGCGCCGAGGGAACGCTGTGGGGGCAACGGATCATGGGCCCACCCTGCTGCCGTCACGGCCCGGCGAACAGGTCCAATACGGAGCAGGTGGACCCTTTGAGCGTGCTGGTCGCATCGCGCCGCCGACGCCGCGGATCCTTCACCGGGTGCTGCCCGCCGGCGCACCGAGGTCCCAGATCGGGGCCTGCGTGACCGGCCGGCCCGACACTCCCTCGACCTGCTCTTCGGCGACGCCGCCACCACCCGGGGCGACCTCACGATCGGCGAGGTCCCGACGGACGGGCACGATCACCCGGCCCGGTTGTCCGGTCGAACCGGAGTCCACCAAGATCGATACGGCAACGGCTCCCTGGCGTGTATCCACCGGCGTCTCACCCTGCGGCGGCGGGGTTCTCCGTTCATGCGCCGTCCGTACTGCCCGGAGGTGCCCCAGGACAGTGAGCGGAGGTCGGGCTGCTCACCCCTCCCCGGGCTCCAGGACGACGTCGATCGTCAGAGCGAACCGGGGTCGTGTGGTCCTTCCGGTGCCCTGCGCCGCCTGGAGCGTCCGGTCACTGCTGCTGCCGAGCCACAGGCCCACGACCAGATCGGGAAGGTACTGCTCCATGGGTACCGCTGTGTGCCGGACGGCGGTGTGGCCGACGGTGAACTGCTTGGAGGAGGGGAGTGCTGCGGCGCCCTCGACGGCGGCGAGGAACTTCGCCGGAACCACGAGAACATCACCGGTGCCCCGGATCAGCCAGTACACGGCGCTGGCGCTGTGCTCCAACAGGTCATGGAGCTGACGGCGTTTGACGGTCCAGGTGTCCTCGCGCCCGGTGCGGCCGCGGCCTGGTGTCAGCGCGGTGGACTTCTTCACCTGGATCAGGTCTCCCGTCCGCAGCTGGAGTCGGCCGGGTACGCGTATGTCGACGACGACGCCGATGTCGGCACCGTTGGTCCGTTCCTCCTTCTTGGTCACGGTGCGGTGCCCGACCCGCAGATGCGGGCCGGGCACCGCGGCGAGCCGTGTGAGGGAGGGCAGGGCCGTGAACTCGCGGACGAGGCCGGCGAGCAGTGTGGCGGTCAGATGCTCTTCCTCGGCGGCACCGAGATCACCGATGGAACCGGCGAAGTCGGCAACCGCGCGGCGGGCGGCACCCCGCACGAGTCCCTCCAGGCCGTGGTCGGCGAGCCAGGTGGACGACGGAGCGCCCAGCGGTCGCGGGAAGTCGCTCCGGCGGTCGTCGACCGAGGCGGAGACGATGTCGAGTAGCCGATCCTCCAGCGGCCGTGCGGACTTCATCGCGGCCTGCAGCCCGGCGGCACGTAGCTGGACGCCGAGGACCGGACTGCGGGCACAGCGGCTGACCGCCTGTCGGACGGTGGGGTGCTTGCCGGCGAGCGCGAGGGTGAATGCCACGTCAAGACTCCTCAACTGCCTCCCCCAGAGCAGGAGCCACTCCAGCGAGCGCGCCCACACCGTCGGGCGAGCCCGCCTGTCCACGCGCGTGCGCAGTCCGGACTCCGCCACCGGGTCCTGTTCGCCGGCCAGGAGCGCCAGATCGCACCACAGCCCGGCAAGCCGCTGGTCCACGTCGGAATCGATGCGCAGCGGCAGACGGGAGATCCACAGCGCATGGCCGCGATCGCCCTCGCGCTGCTGATACGCCCGGGTGAGCCCGACGGCGACCGCCGAAGGAACCGGCAGCGCGGCGGCGACCGCCGGGGTGGCCCGTACCGCCCACTGCACGACAAGCGGAGGGCTGTCAGACCGGGACCACGCCACCATCGGCCGGTGGGCGCACTCGGCCAGCAGGAGATTCTCCACCCAGGCCCGGTGTGAGCCGGCGAATGCGGCGAAGGCGTCCGGGTCGAGCCGAGTGAGCTCTTCGACGTCGGACGGCACGGCAATCAACGCCGTGCGGCAGCAGTCGAAGCACGTCGGCACGACAGAGTAATGATCGGGGCAGGACTCCACCCCGCGACTCTACGGCTCCCGCCCGGGGCACCGTGCGGATTCACGTACGGCTCGTCAAACGGCCGGTGAGGAATTCGCTCGACATCTCGCACGCCCTCGATCCCGGACCCTTCGGGGTTTCAGCAACGGCGGGCGGCCGCTGTTCTCCCGGCCGGGGGCTAGGAGGTGCGGCGCCCGCTCCGCGGCAAGGGCCGGGCCGCCACCGCCGCCGCGGATGTGTTTCGGCCCGCTGCCCCGTTCGGGCCCCCGACCCGGTACTTCGTGCCCAGAATGGAGGGGCCCTGTCGATGCGGTTTCCGACGCATAGGAAGAAGTGCTCATGAGCGACACGGAGTTCATCAGCGCCCCCGCCCTGATTCTGCGGTCCCTGTCCCGGGATCCCGACCGGACGGCCGTCATCACCGCCGACGGCGCCGGGATCACCGCAGGCGAGTTCGCCGCCGCGACCTACCGCCTTGCCCACGAGCTGATCGCCCGCGGCGTCACCCCCGGCTCGACCGTCTCCCTGCTCACCGCCAACACCCCCGAGGCGCTCAGCGCCCGCTACGCCGCCGGGATCGCGGGCGCCCGGGTGGTCGGCCTGTACGACGGCATGAGCGCCCCCGTCCTCGCCCGGATCGTCGCCGGCGTCGACACCGCCGTCCTCCTCGTGGACGGTGAACGGCACGCGGACGCGGCGGAACTGCTCGCGGTGGCGGACGTGCCGACCGTCCTCACCCTGGGCCCGGGGCCGGATCCGAAGACGATCGGCGAGGACGTGATCGCTGCCTGCGCCCACCGCCCCGCGCGGCCCCCGGCCGTGCGGATCGGCCCGGACGACCACCTGGGTGTCCGCCATACCGGCGGCACCACCGGAATCCCGAAGGGCATTCTCAGCCTGCACGGTCCCTACCGCAGGATCTTCGACGTTCCGTTCGGCACGGCCGGTACGGCGCCGCGCTTCCTCGCGGCCACCGCCCTCGCCCACCTCGCCGGCGTGCTGAGCGACCTGACGCTCCACCACGGCGGCACGGTCGTCCTCCAGCGCTCCTTCGACGCCGGCGAGGTGCTGGCCGCCGTCGAGCGCGAGCGCATCACCGACCTGTGGGTCCTTCCGCCGCTGCTCCACCGGCTGCTGGACCACCCGGCGATCACCACGACCGACCTTTCCAGCCTGGAACGACTGATGTACGGGGGATGCGTCGCCTCCCCGACGCGCATCCGCGAGGCGTTCGGGGTGTTCGGGCCGATCCTGACGAGCGGATACGGGATGTCCGAGGCGCAGAACATCGCCGTCCTGTCCCCGGAGGACCACGACCGGCCCGGGCACGCCGGCCGGCTTCCCGTCGGCCGCCCGCTGCCGGGCGTCGAGGTGGTGATCCGCTCCGCGGGCGGTACGGAGGTGCCGACCGGCGAGCAGGGCGAGATCCACGTCCGCTCGCACTCCCTCATGGCGGGGTACTGGAAGCGGCCCGACCTCACGGCCGAGGTGATGCGCGACGGCTGGCTGAGGACCGGCGACATCGGCTGCCTCGATCAAGACGGCTTCCTCTACCTGACCGACCGCCTCACGGACAAGATCATCGTGACCGGTGGGCACGTCTACCCCTCCGAGGTCGAGGACCTGCTCCTCACCCACCCGGCCGTCGCCCGGTGCGCCGTCCTCGGCGTGCGCGACGCCCAGCAGACCGAGCACGTCCACGCCGTCGTCGTCCCCGTCCCGGGACGGCTCCCGGAACTCGACGACGTCCGCGCGTTCGTCACCGCCCACAAGGGGCGCATCTTCGCCCCCGAGGCCCTGCACCTGGTGCCGGAGATCCCGCTCACCTCGGCGGGCAAACCGGACCGCAGGCGCCTGCGCGAGACCCTCGTGCACTGACCCCGGCCGGGCCGCGCACCCGGCCCCGCCCGAGGTCCCCGGCCCGTTCCCGCCCCCGGTCCCGGCCTCGTCTACGCCCTGCCCCCGAAGAAGACCTGCACCTCACGGATCAGGCCACCGCGCACCGTGATCGCCTCTATGTTGCGGTACCGGCCGCCGGCGCTGAGCTCGTACTCGTAGTGGACCAGGACCAGCTCCTCGTCGGCGGGCGTGACGTGCAGCAGTCGCTGCTCCCGGAAGCGGTCGGCGGTGGGGAAACACCGCTCGAAGAAGGCGGCCTTGTCGATGTGGTCGTCCTGCGGGCTGGTGAAGGTGAAGTCGTCGGCGTACAGGGGCAGCGCCGCGTCCCGGTCCTGCGACCGGTAGCAGCGGAAGGCCGCCTCGACGACACGTGCGGGGACGGTGCTCACAAGGACCTCCATGGTCGGGTGCGGCGGGTGTGGCCTTCGTGCCGGGCGGGGCCGGGGGGCAGTAGCAGGCATACCCCGCCCGCCGCCCGGCACGACCGGAGGCGCGGAATGCGGGGGCGTCACGCGAAATTCACAGACCGGGGTCTACTCGCATAGACGGCGGTGGGCCATCCTGATGCCGCACCGTTTCGCACCCAGCTCCCCGTACGCCGAACTTCGCGCGTCCCGCTGCCCGGGCGGTCCCGCCGCCCGCCTGCCTGCCTGCCAGACCTCGCTCGCCCGCCGGACCCCGGCCCGGTGCGGGTCCGGTCGGCGGCATCCGGGGCCCGAGTCCGGCGTCCACCACCCTCACCGGGAGACGCAGATGAAACCACGCACCGCAGCCACCGTCGTAGCCCTGGCCCTCGCGGGCCTCGCCGTGTCGGCGCCCACGGCCGGCGCCAGCGGTACCAAGCTGTCGCAGTCGACGGCCGCCGGCCAGTTCAGGAACGCTGGCATCACCTGGAGCTCCAGCGGCGGATGTACCACCCGGTCCAACTCCACCTGCACCTCGTTCGAACAGATCAACTCGGGCACGGTGAGCACGATCATCACCCTCAAGCAGTCCAGCGGCTGCGCCATCAACATCACGGGCGGGACCGAGGTGGGCCACGCCTCCGGAACCTACAGCCACTACAACGGCTACAAGGTCGACATCTCCCGCAACTCCTGCATCGACGGCTACATCCAGAACAGCTTCACCTACATCGGCCTCCGGGGCGACGGCTACCCGCAGTGGAAGGCCGCCTCGGGCAACCTGTACTGCAACGAGGGCAACCACTGGGACATCCTGGTCTACTGACCCCGGCACCCGCACCCGCACCGGCCCTGTGGCGAGTCGGCGCCGACTCGCCACAGGGCCCGCCCCCGGGGGAGCCGTTCCGGTCCCGAAGTGCGCCACATCGGTCTCGGCGACCGCGTCAGGCTCCGGGTGGGTGCGGTCGATCCGCGGGTGTGCCCCGGGGACGTGCACGGACTCGCCCACCGAGTCGAGCCGGCGCCTGGCGTCCAGGTCGACCGGGTTGGCGTTGCACCGGGCGAGGTCACGCTCGGGGCGGTGGGCAACGACCGTGAAGGGCCCGCAGGACTCACGGGCTCCTACCCGCCCGGGGTTCCTGCGGCCACGGTCCGGCGAAGGTCCTGAAGGGTCCTCGCCTGGTGGGTCGTCAGGATCCTTCGTGCGGGACGTAGTGCTGGTTGGGGGAGCGGGCCCGGCTCTAGGCTGTGGGTATGCATCCTCGACTCGGTGAAGACCTCGACCGCCTGCGCGAACTCCTCGACGCGGTGAGTGATCGTGCCGCGCACGTGCTCGCCGGCATCGGGGACCGTCCCGTGGTGCGGGCCGGTGACGGGGCGACCGGTGCCGGCTTGCCGCTCCCGGTGGAGGGCAGCGGCGCCGACGGCGCGTTGAAGCTGTTCGCCGAGCGGTGGGAGCCGGGCTTCAGCGGCAGTGCCGGCCCGCGCTACCTCGGCTTCGTCACGGGCGGCGCGACCCCGGCGGCCCTCGCCGGCGACTGGCTGACGTCCGCCTTCGACCAGAACGTCAGCAACCGCATCGGCTCGGCCGCAGCAGACCTGGAGCAGGAGACGGTCGGCTGGCTGCGCGGTCTCTTCGGACTGAGCGAGGCCCACACGGGCGTCTTCGTCAGCGGCGCGACCATGTCGAACCTCGTCGGCCTCGCCGTCGCCCGCGAGTGGGTGGGGGAGCAGCGCGGCGTCAGCGTCACCCGGGACGGCCTCGCCGCTCTCGGGCCGGTCGAGGTCCTGTCGGGCGCCGCGCATTCGAGCATCGGCAAGGCACTGTCCGTGCTCGGGCTCGGCCGGGGCGCGCTGCGGCGGGTGCGGACGCTGGAGGGCCGGGAGGCGGTCGACGTGGGGGCGCTCGCCGATGAACTGGCGGCGCTGGAGGGGCGCCCGGCCGTGGTCGTCGCGAACGCGGGCACGGTCAACACCGTCGACTTCGACGATCTGCAGGCGATCGCCGCACTGCGCGAGCAGTACCCGTTCTGGCTGCACGTCGACGCCGCGTTCGGCGCTTTCGCAGCGCTCTCACCGGCCCACGAGCACCTCGTGGCCGCCCTGGACGCGGCCGACTCGGTCTGCGTCGACCTCCACAAGTGGCTGAACGTCCCGTACGACGCCGCCGTGCAGTTCACCCGCCGCCAGGACCTGCAAGTCGCCGCCTTCCACAACACCTCGCCCTACCTCGGCGCCCCGACCGCCGACCCGGACCCCGTCCACCTGGCCCCCGAGAACTCCAGGCGGCTGCGCGCCCTGCCCGCCTGGTTCGCCCTCACCGCCTACGGCCGCACGGGACACCGCGAGATCGTCGAGCGCACCTGCACCGAAGCGGCCCGACTCGGCACGGCCCTCGCCGCGGAACCGGCATTTCGCCTGCTGGCACCGGTGCGCCTCAACGTCGTCTGCTTCACCCTCGCCGGCCACCCCGCACAGGACGACATCGACGCACTGCTGCGCCGCGTCGCGGCCTCCGGGGAGGCGTTCCTGACGCCGACGGTGTTGGACGGGGTGCCGGCCGTTCGAGCGGCCTTCAGTAACTGGCGCACCACCGCCGCGGACACCGACCGCGTCCTCGCGGCGCTGCGCGCGGCGGTCGCCGCGCACTGACCGGCGGCGCCGCCGTACTTCGTGCCGCACGCGCCACCTCAGCCGGCCGGGCAACAGCCACGACCCCTTCCGGGTGGATACGAAAAGCGGACCGCTCGGCATTCAATCAGCGGGCCGCCGGCTCGGTGGGTGCCGACATGCGAGTCTCCCTTGCTATGAGCAGCGGCGCGACTGGCATACCTGTCCGACGGAAAGCGACGCTCTGCGAGACGAGATCCCTGCGATCGTCCGACAATCTCCCGACCGTATTTCTGGTCACAGGGGAGCACTGACGGGGCCGAGCGGCTTACAGGCGGCCTCCGGCGTCTCACCGGGCCGGTCCGTGATGCCGGTCCAGCAAATCGGAGAGAAGCGGACCGGCCGCGTCGTCACGCTCGGCATGCCGTCGAATCCCGATGGCGGGACTGTGATGGACCGGATTCGCCCGGAACGGCTGCCGCCCACCTTGAGCGACTTCCGGGTCGGAGCGACTGCAAACCCGTTCAGGATTGAGCGACCGGCCTGACGGGTCCCTCGGGGCGGGTCGGGAGCGGTCCGCCCCACCCTCTCACCGGTACTCGGCCGACCTCCGAGCCGCCGGCCTGACCGGTCGGGGTGCCGGCGGACGGCTGGTCGTTCCTGGAGCAGGCGCTGCGTGCCGAACTCGACGGCGAGGGCGGGTGGTTCGACACCTCCGAGATGACCGTGGACGAGGTCGTCGACGCCGTGCTCGCGAAGGGCTGAGCGGCGGTTCGATGCGGGCGTGGTCCGCCCGGAGTCTGCGGAACCGCACCACGCGTCCCCGGTGCTCCGGGCCGGGCGCGACGACGGACCCGCTGTCGATGGCGTCGAAGGGCTCGACGGCCGGGGCCGGGCCCGTCGACGGGGTGGCCGATGCCCGGAGAGGTGCTGCGCGGCAGGGCGGGTCCGTTTGGTGCGCGCTCTCGTGTCCTCGCCGGGACCACGGCTTCACCGCTGGCGGCGGTGAGGCCGTGGTCCGTCCGGCTGCTGTCGGCCGCCGTGCGGTGCCGGGGCCTGGCGCGGAGCACGGGCCTCAGCCCTCGGGACGTTCCGTCGCCTGCCACCACCCCGCCAGTTCGTCGATGATCGGCAGCACGGAATGGCCGCGTGGTGTGAGCTGGTAGGACACCCGGGGTGCGGAGCCGCCGGCGTTGTGTACCGTGCGGGCGACCAGGCGCATGTGCAGGAGGCGGCGCAGGGCGCGGTCCAGGGGCTTGTTCTCGGCCATGCCCGTCGAACGCGCCAGGTCGTTGTGGTAGTGCGGCCCTCCGGCGAGCTGGATCAGCACGGCGAAGACCCACTTGCCGGAGAGGATCCGCACGGCCTCGTACGCGTCGTGGAAGTGTCCGTGTTCCTGGGGCGGTGTGTCCGGATCTGCTGCTGCGCCGGGTCTTCTTCCGGCCGGCTCGCCACGCTCCGCCGGCTCCCGTCCGCCGGGAGCCGGAACCCGGCCGGACTGGGGGGCTCCACCGGGTGGTACGGAGGCCCCGGCCGGAGCGCGGTCGGAAATCGGCAAACCCCTCTCGGAGGCGAGGGCTTGTCCCGGCCGTTTCCCGGGGCGCTGCGGTGGGGGGTACCGGCCGCCGTTGCGCCTGTCGTCCTTCGATGTTTGGAGCGTGCGTGCCACGTTCGTCCGATTTGGACCGAACACCGAGTTTCCCCCTCACGGTGGTCCACTTCGGGCCACTCAGGAACGAGTGTGCCCGCACCAGCTCACGTGCGAATACAATGCCGTCTCGACAAGTCCTTACTGACAATTACACGACAAGCATGTCTGCGGCATTGCAGTGGGTCAACGGTTCGGCGGGGCCGGGGGATTGTCCCGCCATGGCGAATGCCGGGCAGCCCTTCCCCGTCGATCACAGGGCTGCGTCCTCTTTATCCCGTTCGCGCCCAGAAGAGCGCCACCGAGCCTGTCACCACGACTTCGTGCTCGGGGAAGACGGCGGCGAGGGCCGCATCGAGGTCCTCCGGTCGGTCCAGCCGGTTGGACATGATCCCGTGCCGGTTGGCCAGGCCCAGCTGGAGCCGAGCCGACCGGTTGTGGTCGACCCCCGAGCCCGGGATGGTCGCGCCGAACAGCGTGCCGCCCGGCTTCAGCACCCGCCTGGCGTGTTCGAGGACCACGGCCTTGTCCGCGAGCGTCCCCGGCAGGCAGTGCAGCAGGTGGCACATGCCGACGGAGTCCACCGACCCGTGTGGCAGTCCCCACGGCCGCAGCACGTCGGCCCGGTGGAGCCGCGGACGGTAGCGGCGCAGGCGCCGGTCCGCCGCGGCCAGCGACGACGGGTTGAGGTCCATCAGCGTGAGGTCCGGCGCCGGGACGGGGAAGCGGCACTCGTCGAGCAGCACCCCGGAGGCGACGCCGACGTCCAGGTGGTTGCCCGAGACGTGCCGGTCGTAGAGCGCGACGAGGCGCTCCTTCGGGCAGCGCCAGGTGAGCGGGGAGTTGACGCGGTAGACGAGGGTGTCGTAGATCCGCAGGAAGGACCGGGTGTACAGCGCCTGGCCCGCGTGAACGGCGAGGGGGGAGGGGGAGGCTTCCTCGGGGGCCGGCACCTCAGCTGTGCTCCGGTCGCGGGGACAGCCGGACCAGGGGGATCTCCCGCGTCGTGCGGCGCTGGTAGTCCGCGTACCCCTCGAAGCCGCGCACGACGCGCGGCCACGCGGCGGCCCGCTCCTCCGCCTCCAGCACCCGCGCCCGCACCGCCTGCACGCGGCCGCCGACGCGCAGGACCGCGTCCGGATCGGCCAGCAGGTTGCGGAACCACCGGGGATCGCCGGACGACCCCCGGTACGACGCGACGACGATGACATCCGCCCCGTCGCGGAAGGTGAACAGGGGGACGGAGTACGGCCCGCCGTCGCGGGGCCGCACGGTGGTCAGGATGCCGACCTGGTTGCCGAGCATCCGCCCGCCCAGCCGCCCGCCGGTCCGCTCGTACAGGGCGATGTGCACCGCGTTGTTCACGCGCTGGGCGAACCGCCCCCACAGGGTCACGGTCCGGCCGGTCCGTCTGCCGGCCGGGGCTGTCGTCATGGCGGGACCCTTCTCGTCGGCGGCGCCGCGGTGGTGCGTGCCGTGGTGGTGCGTGCCGCGGTCCTGCGTGCCGTGGTCGGGTGCGGGCCTGGGTGCGGCGGGACCCCGGGGGGTGCCGCCGGCGCCGCGGGCGCGCTCGGCCAGGAGCGTCGGCACCACCCAGAACGCGTGGACCAGCGCGAGGCGTTCGAGGCTCGCGCCCCGGGCGCGCATCAGCGACAGGCTGCCGCCCAGGCCGGCGGCGGCGCCGGTCACGGCCGCGTTGCCGGTCGGTACGTGGGCCAGGCCGTACAGCAGGGTGGTGGCGGCGGCGGCCCGGCCGGCGCCGAGCCGGCGTGTGAGGCGGCCCTGCACCAGGCCCCGCCAGAAGAGCTCCTCGGCGGGGGCGATCACCAGCAGCAGGTGCGCGCACATCCGCAGCGGGTCCGCGGTGGCGGTGAGCGCACGCAGGGACTCCGCGTCGGCCGCGATCCTGGGCACGGCGCGTCGCACCACCGTGTCGAGCAGCACGCTCCCCGCGACCATGCCCGCGCCGATGCGCAGGGCCGTCACGACGTCCTCCCGCCCCGCGGACCGGTGCCGGGCGGACGGTTCCACGACCGACGCGGCCAGCCCCAGTGCGCCGTGCGTCAGCGCGAGCGTGCTCCAGTGCGCCCGCCGCGGCCCCCGGAACGCCGCGGCCAGCCCGGCCGCACCGACCAGCACCCCGGCCGCCGCCACGCGGGACCCCGTGTCCGACGGCCGGACGGCGGAACCGGTCCGTGCCAACCCGGCCCGCAGCGCACGGATCCCGCGCCCGGGGTGCGGCGCCGCGGTCATCGGCGGGTCCGGTCGACCGTCGGCGGGTTCACGGGCCGTGGCGCGGGATGCCGGATCGAGGGGAAGTGGCTGCGCACCCACGCCGACCACAGCCGCGCGGGCACCATCCGGCTGAGCGGCAGCAGGACGCGTGCGTCGGCTCCCACCGGGTAGCGCAGACGCGGACGGCTCTCCGTGAGCGCGCGCATCACCACCGACGACGCGTACTCGACGGAGGCGCCGCGCGGCAGCCGCTCGGCCATCTGCCGCGCCAACTCGGACACCAGGTCGCCGTACGCGCCGGCGGCGTACTCGTTCTGCTCCGGGACGTTGTCCGCCCAGCGGGAGTTCACGGCGCCCGGCAGCACCAGGCTCACCTCGATGCCGAACCGGTGCACCTCCAGCCAGAGCGCCTCCATCGCGGCCTCCAGGGCGAACTTGCTCGCGTGGTAGGCGGCGCCCACGGGCAGCACGATCTTTCCGGCCAGGGAGCTGACGTTCACGATGCGTCCGTACCCGCGCTCCCGCATCCCCGGCAGGACGAGCTGGGTGAGTGCCACCGGACCGAAGACGTTGGTCTGGAACTGCCGGTCCCAGCGATCCAGCGGGACCTCCTCGAAGGGGCCCAACTCGCCGTAGCCGGCGTTGTTGACGAGCGCGTCGACCCCGCCGTGCTTCTCGTCGAGCTCCTCCACCACCCGGTGTCGGGCCTCGGCGTCGGTCACGTCCAGTGCGCGCACCAGGCAGCCCGCGGCTTCGAGTTCGGCCAGCGACTCGGGCTTCCGGGCGGTCGCCACGGTGGTGAATCCCGCGCGCACGGCCCGAAGGGCGACCGCCCGGCCGATGCCCGAGGAGCAGCCGGTGATCAGCACCACCGGCGGCGCGCCCGGCCTCCCGCGTACGGACCCGGCAGGACCTCGACCGCCTTTCACAGGACCACCCCCAGGGAGAAGTCGGCGCTGACCCCGGGGCCGAAGCCCGCGATGACGCCGCGCGCACCCGGCCGGGCCGCCCCGTCGTCCCAGAACCGCGCCAACGAGTCGAAGATCAGGACACTCGCGGTGTTGCCGTGTTCGGAGAGCGCCGCCCGGCTGAACCGGTGGAGCGCCGGATCGATGTCCAGGAACCGGGTGAGGTCGTCCAGGATGCGCGGGCCACCGGCGTGGGCCAGGACGAAGTCCAGCTCTCCGGTGCTCCAGCCCGCCTCCTCCACCACCTTGCCGATGGCCGGAGTGACCGCGCGCATGGTGTGCCGGACCCGGCTGTCCAGGCGGAAGTGGAATCCGGTCTCCCGGACGTCGTAGGAGATCCAGTCCGCCGTGCTCGCAATGGTCTCCGACGCCGACCGCTCGATCCTGAGGCCCGAGCGGGCCGTGCCGCGCATCACCGCCGCGGCGAAGCCGTCGCCGAAGAGGCCGGCCGAGAGGAGCGCGCCCACGTCGGTATCGGTCGGCTGGTAGCACAGCGAGCACAGTTCGAAGGCCACGATCAGGACGTTGCGGTCCGGGTGGGCCCGGCAGTAGCGGGCGGAGGCGCTGATCGCGCCGCTGCCCGCGGCGCAGCCGAGCTGCGCGAGCGGAATCTGGTCGACGTCGGTGGAGAACCCCAACTCGTTGATCATCCAGACGATCGGGGACGGCATGGTGAAGGCCGTGCACGACACGAAGACCACGGCGTGGATCTGGTCGCGGGACATCGCGGCCCGCTCCAGCGCCTCCGTGACCAGGGCCGGCAGGTGGGTGCGCACCGCCTCCCAGTACAGGCCGGTGCGTGCGGCGACGCCGGGGTGGGCGAGGGTGAGGTCCAGGGGCTGGAGGAGGCGACGGGTGCGCACCCCGGTGTTCTCGATCAGACGCAGGACGGTGTCCAGGCGCGGATGCCGCGGATGTAGCCGGCGTGCCGTCGCGAGCGTGTCCGCGAGGGTGACCTCGTGCTCGGGGAAGTGCACCGCTGGAGGGCACAGGACAGACATTCGGTGACCACCTCGACCACGGTCGGAGTTATGTGACGGTTCGTCAGATCCATACGGCCAGGGAGAGCAGGGCGAAGACCGACGCCAGCAGCCGCGGCAGGTGCATCCACGACGGCATCGTTCCTCCCAGTCGGGACCGCGTCACCCCGACGACCAGCCAGACCGCGTAGGGAAGGGTGGCCAGGGGGGCGGCGAATCGCCAGGAGTCGAGCGCATGCGCGACGAGGACGAGGCACGGGTACGGTGCGAGCACGAACACCGCGTAGCAGATCTTGGAGGCGCGCGGTGACAGTGCATGGGCGAGGGTGCGCTTTCCCGCCCTGAGGTCCTCGACGCTGTCCCGCAGATCGTTGTGGAACATCGTCGCGGCGAAGAGGAATCCCGCGGCGACCGCCGCCATCACGGCCGCGAAAGGCAGTTCCTGGACATTGACCCAGATCACGACGGCCACGACGTAGAAACCGCAGACGACGAAGTCCATGAGTTCGCCGAGCCCGTGGTGTCCGAGCGGGACCGGCCCGCCGGAATACACCAGCACGGCGAACGAGAGCGGGAGCAGGGCCAACGACCACGGATTCGCCGTGTACAGCAGCCAGCCCAGCGCCAGGATTCCGGTCGTGAAGCAGGCCAGGCCGACCGCCCGTACGCGCTGCATGGAAAGGCCGGTGGCCAGGGCGCTGCCCCGCCGGGCCGTTTCCGGCACGTCCACGCCGCGCTTGAAATCGTCGTAGTCGTTGAGCAGGCGCCGGGAGACGGACTCCGGCACGAACAGGGCCAGCGTGAGCAGCGCCCGGCTCGTGGAGAGGGGGCCGAGGTGGCGGGCCACGGAGAGTGCGAACAGCACCTGGAGCAGCACCACCACGGTCATTTGCAGCCCCATCGCCGAAACCCACGCCCGCACCCGTGGGAGCGGGCGTGCGGAAGTCGGGGGAGCGGCGGTCGAGGGCTCGGACCTTTCCAACCGGGATTCCGGCATTCTTGATTATTCCCCCTTGGCGGACGGCCCTGGAAAACGGGTCCGAGTGCGACGTCGTCGGGTTCGCAGTGCGCTGGAACGAGCGGTGGCCGCGGTCCCCGGCCGACTTCCGGACACCCGGCAGATTGAAGTCGCGCAATGCGCCTCCGTCCAGAGACACCGATGTCCGGTGGGGACACCGGTGACCCCTGCGAACCCGGCACCGGCCTGTTAGTGTCCGCCGTCATCGGCCCGGTGGAGCCGGGAAACGGACTTCCGGACAATGGGGGTGGGGCATGAGTACCGAGAGCCGCGACGGGGGGCGTGCGGAGAAAGAGGGAACCGGGCAGGAACGGCCCTATCCGTTCACGCCGGTCCATGCGCTCGACCTGCACGAGCTCTACCAGCGGGCGCGGACGAGCGAACCGCTGTGCCCGGTCCGCATGCCGTACGGCGATCCGGGCCTGCTGGTCACCCGCTACGAGGACGTCAGGACGGTGTTCACGGACCCGCGCTTCCGCCGGTCCGTGCCGGAGGGCACCGACCAGCCCCGGGTCACCCCCGACCTGGTGCCGCTGGGCCTGATGGACATGGACCCGCCCGACCACCCCCGCATCCGCCGCCTCATCGCGGCCTCGTTCACCGCCCAGCGCGCGGAACTGATGCGCCCGTCGGCCGAACGGCTGGCCGCCTCACTCGTCGACACGATGGTCCGGACCGGGCCGCCGGCCGACCTCGTCCGGGACTTCGCCGTCCCGTTCCCCATCGGTGTCATCTGCGACCTGCTCGGGGTCCCGTACCGGGACCGCCACCGGTTCCACGGGTGGGTCACGGAGGTCAACCAGCTCGTCGGCGGCGACAACGGACAGACCCGGATCGAGAGCATGGGCGAACTCCTGGCGTACATGGGCGGGTTGGTCCAGGCTCGGCGTTCAGAGCCGGCCGACGACCTGATCAGCGAGTTGGTCGCGGCCCGCGACCAGGACGACCGGCTGTCCGAGGACGAACTGGTCTTCCTGTGCATGCTGCTGCTCATCGCCGGCTACGAGACCACGGCGAACGAGATCGCCAACTTCGCCTACGTCCTGTTCACCCACCCCGACCAGCTGGCGCTCCTCAAGGCCCGCCCGGAACTGCTCCCCGACGCCGTCGAGGAACTGCTCAGGTTCACCCCGCTGACGGTCTGCGCCGCCTACCCGCGCTACGCCACGACCGACGTCGACCTCGGCGGCGGCACGGTGCCGGCCGGCCGGCCGGTGCTGACCTCGACCAACGCCGCCAACCGGGACCCGGGGATCTTCGACGGGCCCGACCTCCTCGACCTCACCCGTTCCACCGCCCGCCAGCACCTGGCATTCGGTCACGGCCCGCACCGCTGCGTGGGCGCGGCCCTGGCGCGGATGGAGCTCCAGGTCGCGCTGGGCGCACTGCTGGCGCGGATGCCCGACATCGGGCTCGCCGGCGAGCCGGACTCCGTGAAGTGGAAGACCGGTCTGCTCTTCCGGGGACCCGAGACCCTGCCCGTCACATGGTGAACCGCCACCGTCCGCCCGGACGAACAGGAGGCCCGCTGACCTTGGACACCGCACCCGTAGCCACCGCACCCGAACTCTCTGCCTTCATGGCGACCGCGCCCCACCTCCCCGCGCCCCAACTCCCCGCACCCGCAGCCGCCGTGTCCCTCCGCCGCCCCGCCGGCCCGTCGTACGGCGCCCGCGAGGGGAGCGAGGCCCGGTGACCGGGCAGCGCAGCGACCCGCGAGCCGACGGGGCCGGGCGTACGGCGGAAGAGGTCCTCGCGGCCGCACGCGTGGCCCTGGCCGACCGGCAGGACGAGGAGGCCGACGCGAGCGTCGACGGCGCGGCCGGAGACGTCCACGGGGAGGCCGTCGGCCTCCTCGTGCACCGCCTCCTGGACGCCGTCGACCCGGTCCGGGAAGCGAAGCAGCACGAGTGGATCACCGCACGGCAGAACGCCGACGGAGGCTTCCCCCGACAGGTCGGCGGGCCCTCCGACCTGTCCACGACCGTGCTCACCCACCTCGCCCTCCGGGTCCTCGGCCGTACCGCGGACCACGCGGTCCTCGACCGCGCCGCGCGGTTCACCGGGCGGCACGGCGGCATCCAGGCGCTGGAGCCCGAACCCGCCCACCTCCTGCTGGCGGTCACCGGAGCGGTCGGCTGGAACGGTCTCGGGCTCCTGCCCCCGGAACTGCTCGCCCCTTCCCGGGCCCCCGCCGCCGGCGGCTCGGACGGCCCTGCTCGCGCGCTCGCCGCTGCGGTCGGCGTGCTGGGATCCGTCCGCCCGGTACGCGAACTCCCCATCGAAACAGAGCCGTTGAGGGTCGGTCGGCGCGAGCGCGCCGGCCTGCGCGGAGCCGCTGTCACCGCCGTGCTGCGCACCGCCCAGGCCCTCGGCCGGACCGCTCCGCCGCCCCTGCGTCGCGACGCGCTGGGCGAGGCGGAGCGCCTCCTGCTCGACGGGCAGGAGAGCGCCGGGAACTGGGGCGGCGACCGGCCGCACACGGCCGTCTGCGCGCTCGCCCTGTGGGCCCTGGGCCACGGCACCCGGCACCCCGCCGTACGCGCCGCGCTCGACGCCCTGGCCCGGCAGGACGTCCTCGCTCGCCCGGCGGTCGCCGTGGACACCGCCGTCGTCCTGCGGGCTCTGGCCGCGGCGGGGGAGCGGGCCGGCTCGGACCCGGCGGTGGACCGCGCGCTCGACCGGCTGCTGTCCGGCCGGGACGGCGGCACGGCCGACCGGCCCGTCCTCGCCCCCATGAGAGTGTCCGACGTGGCCGGCACCGCGCTCGTCCTCACCGCCCTGCATGCCGTCGACGCGCCGCGCGCCCGCGAGGTGGACACCGCCGTCGCCGAAGGCGTCCTGTGGCTCCTCGGACGGCAGTCCGCGAACGGTGGCTGGTCGCGCGACGGCATCCACCGCTCCGCTCGGCCCGGCCGGTGGGCCGCGGCCGGCCCGGGCGTCGTCGCGCCCCCGGCGCCGGGCGTCACCGCCCACGTCGTCGAGGCGCTGTGCGCCGAGGGATACGGCTGGCATCCGGCCGTGGGCCGCGCCGTCCGCCTCCTGCTGGCGCAGCAGGCCGTCGAAGGGTTCTGGAACGACGGCCGAGGCGGCCGACTCCGCGAAACCTCCGAGGTCCTGCTCGGGCTCGAAGCCGCCGGAATCGGAGCCGGGCACCTCGCGGTGGAGGGCGCGATGGAGTGGATCTACCAGCAGCAGAACCCGGACGGCGGGTGGAGCGAGGACACCGCGGGAGCCCCCGGCACCCCCGGCACCCCCGGACGGCCGAGCGACCCGGGTACGGCGACCCCGGCCACGGCTACGCCGAGCACGGTGGCGCAGACCGCGCGGTGCGTCATCGCCGCCCACACCACCGGGGTCCTCGACGGGCCGCGCACCGACGCCGCCGTCGCCTTCCTGCTGCGTCACCAGCGGCGGAGCGGCGACGGACCTCCCGCGAACGTCCGCGCCGACGCGCTCGCGCTCTGGGCGGTCGCCCTGCACACGCGCCGCTCCCGGAAGTCCTCCGGGACCCCCACGATCACCGGCGGTCCCGCCACGGCGGAGCCTGCCGAGTACGACTCCTGGTCGACGCTGTGGTGGCAGCGCCGGGGCCCGCTCGCCATCCTCCACTGGTGCGCGCGCACCCGGGCCGAGCACATCCCCCCGGCCCGCAGCCCCGGCGCCGTGCTGGTCGACGTGGCCTGCGGCGGAGGCCTGCTGCATCCGCACATCGCGGACAAGGGCTACCGCCACATCGGCGTCGACGTGTCCGTCAGGAGCGCGGAGGTGGCGCTGCGGCACGGCGTCGACGAGGTCCTGATCCACGACATCCACGACATCCCGCTTCCCGACGGCTGCGCGGACGTCGTCGTGGCCGGGTACTGCCTCGAACACGTGGCGCGCCCCTTCGACGTGATCGCCGAGTGCTGCCGGCTGCTCAAGCCCGGCGGCACCCTCGTCATGGACACCATCGCCGAGACCTTCCTGGCCCGGCTCTCGGTCATCACGCTGGGGGAAGGCCTGCCGCTGACCTGGGCCGCGCCCAAGGGCTCCCACGACCACCGGGCGTTCATCGCCCCCCGCCGGATCGTCGAGGCGTGCGCGGCCCACGGCGTTCCCGTCGACGTCTTCGGTGTCGTCCCGGTCGTCCGGGACCTCGTCTCGTGGTCCGTGGGACGCGGCTACGGCGTGCGGATGCGCAGCGGCAAGTCCGTGAGGATCCTCTACGGCGTGGCCGGCGTGAAGCCGCTGCAGGACGGGGCTCCGTGAGCGGCACGCCCGGCGTACGGACGTGGACGGAGCTGTGCCTGACCCGGCCTGGCCGGGCCGGTACCGCAGGGCGGCGAACGGCTCCCGATCGCACGGTGCGGAGGTTTCCGGTGGCCGTCGCACCGCACGGGCACTGACGACGGTGCACGGCCTGTGTGGGGCAGACCGTGCACCGCCACTCCCGTCTGCCCCACGAGCCACAGGGCATGCCTCCCGTCTGCGGGAAGGGCAGGCGAAACGTGTTCGGGGAGCCCGTCGTACCGCAGGTGTGCGGGCCGTCGACCGTGAGGTCGTGTCCCGCGGTGGTGGTGACCCGGCCGGCCCCGTCGATGTCGAGGTCGGTCGGGCGCCTGGTGCCGTGCCCGAACGTGTCGGTGACGGTCTGGGCGCCGGTACCGCCGGTGACCGCGCTCTGTTGTTGGTCGTCGTGCCGGTCGGGCCGGTCCGCCGCAGGACACTACTGTGAGAAGGATTTGTGAGACCTGACGGTCCGTCGGATGGGTCGAGGGGGCGAGCACGCGCTCCGCAGCTCCTGCGGCCAGGCGTCGCAGCCCGTTCCGCCGGCAGTCTGCACGGACCGCCCCACACGAGGAGAAGTCACCCATGTCAGAAGAGACAGCCGAGGCGGCAGTCGACGAGCCGTTCCTGATGTCCGTCGTGGACGTCCACTCTCCCCCGGGGGGCGGATGCGTCGTACGGGGCCGCATCGAACTCGGCAGCGTCGAGGCGGGGGACGAGGTCGAGATCGTCGGCGGTGGCAAGTCCCTCGTGGCCAAATGCGCAGGGGTCGAGGTGGACGGTACGGCCGACGGGGAGCAGGACGGGAAGGCCGTGGCCGTGCTGCTGCGCGACGTGGCCGCCAAGGACATCGAAGTGGGCCAGGTCCTGGCCAAGCCGGGCAGCTTCACCGCACGCACCACCTTCAAGGCCGACGTCTACGTGCTGAGCGCGGACGAAGGCGGCAGGGACGTCTCCGTCACCGCCGGCTACCGGCCCAAGTTCGTCATCCGCGGAAAGATCATCGACGGATCCATCAAGCTGCCGGACGGGATCGAAAAGGCAGCACCCGGCGAGAGCACCGACCTGACTGCCACTCTGGACCGCGAGATCGTCCTGGTGAAGGGCCTGCGCTTCTCGATCCAGCACGGCCCGGGAATCGTGGCGAACGGAGCCGTTACCGAGGTCATCTCGTAGCTGCGGGGCCGCGTGCGTGCTCTGGTCGGTGTCCGCCCGAGGGCCTTCGCCGTCACGGCCTCGCTCGAAGTGAACGAAGCCGCGTAGCGGACGTGGCCAGGCTGTCTCACGGATCGTTGCAGGCCACCGGCGGATCCGGCAAGGAACCTGAGACAGCGACACCGAGAGGTGAGGCGGGACAGCGCGGGTCAGCCCGTCAGTGTCCGAAACGCGAAGTCCACGGAAGCGTTCGCCGAACGGTCGCAGTGACCGTTCGGCGAACGGAACTGCCGGGGCAGGCGGGACGTACGGGGTGTGCCGTGGAGAACGGGACCCGGGGGCCGGCAGGTTCCGAGGGCTCTCCGGTACATCCTGCCTGGCCGTCGCCCGAACTCCTGCACGGAAGATCCATCCCGTGGCAGAGCCCCAGTACCTTGATCAACCTCAGCGTCGCCACGGTTCCGTTGATCCCCGAGGCCGTAGACGCCGGCCCGGCGCTGGGCGATCCCGTCGGCGGTGGCGTTGCGGACGGCCGCCGTCGGGGCTGATGGCCAAGGTGGCACCCAGCTCCGCCACCGCGCCCGGCAGTTCGATCTTGGCTGTGACGTCCATCGACCTGGTGGCAACGCAGGACGTCGGCACTCGGGTCAGCCCGGTCCTGGCGTGCTCCTCGCATCTGCCCCCGCCCGGTGCGGGGGGTCTATGACGGTAATCCTGTACCCAGGTACCGGTTTCAAGCCGGGCCTTCAGCGCTCTCTGCGGCGGTTGTGCTGTCCTGGTCCGAGCGTCATGATCGCGGGATGACTGAGGAGACGTTTGTCGAGAAGACCTGGCGGGGGATGCTGGAGGGGCACCCCACGGCGCGGCGAGGGGAGCCTGCGGTCATAGCGGCAGCCTACGCCGAACCGCGGTTGCGGGCCTTGTTCCCCTTTCCGAGCCACGGGGCTCTCTATTTTTTGAGGAACACGCAGTTCCCGTGGAGCAACGACCTGCCGTCCATCGTGGGCGACGCGCAGTCGTGCACCGTGTACGCGCCGCTGGGCGTTCCGGAGCGTGTCCTGGGCGAGTCACTCACACCGCATGAGGCGGCTTCGTTGGTCGTGGCCCACCTTCCCCCTGACTGCGGTCCGGCCTTTGACGGACCTTGGCCCCCACCGGAGAGCTCCGACGGCTGAACCGGCCGCGCCTCCGGATAGCCAGTCCGAAGTACCTGGGGGGGCGTATCTGGGCGTGATCAATCTGTGGGATTCGCCTGCGTGGGCAGGTCCGTGGTGTGACGCCGGCGTCTTCGAGGCGTTGCCGGAGGGCGAGATCGCCGGGGCCGCGAGGCGCGGTGAGGTGGACCTGTCCCTGATCGGTGTGGACTCCACGGCTGTCCGGGCCCACCAGGGTGCCGCCGGGCTGCGTCGCCGAACCCCGGCCGGGAGATACATAAAGGATTCATATAAACCTGTTATGCTTCAGGCATGAGCCGCCGAGACGCCGCGCACGGCGCTTCCGATGCCATCGGGTCAGCCCTCTACGGTCTGGCCACCAGGGCCGTGAGACGCCTTCCCCGCGACATGAGCCTGACGTCCGCCGCCACCTTGGCCACCCTGGACAAGACCGGCCCGCGACGGATCACCGATCTGGCGGTGTCCGAGGGCGTCACCCAGCCCGCGATGACCGTCCTGGTCCGGGTGATGGAGGAGTCCGGGCTGGTCGAGCGGAAGGGCGATCCGTCCGACAAGCGGGTCACACTGGTGTGCCTGACCGAGGCCGGCGCGTCGTACGTCCGGACGCGACGCCGGGCGGGCGTCGACGCGTACGCGCGGTTGGTCGAGGAACTCACCGGTGACGAGGTCGAGGCCCTGGCAGCAGCCCTTCCGGCGCTGCTGCATCTGGCGGAGCTCGAAAGCCACACCCGAGAGGACTCGGACCGGTGACCGGGGCCCGGGCTCATGACCGGCCCATGAGCACGGCCCTGATACGTTCCGAGGCACGTCCGCTGGTCCCCGCCCTGATGTTCATCGCCCTGGTCGTGGCGGCGGTCGCCAGCCTCGGGACGCCGCTCGTCACCAGCGTCGCGACCACGTTCCACGTCTCCCTCGACAGCGCGCAGTGGACGCTGACCATCGCCCTGCTCAGCGGCGCCGTCGCCACACCCGTCCTCGGCCGGCTCGGAGCCGGTCCGCACCGGCGGGCCACGGTTCTCGCCACGCTGGCGATCGTCGTCGTCGGCAGCGCGCTCACCGTGCTGCCGCTGCCGTTCGCCTGGCTGCTCGTGGGCAGAGCGGCCCAAGGCGTCGGACTCGGTCTCACGGCGCTGATGATGGGCGTGGCCCGCGACCATCTTCCCGGGGATCGCAGCGCGGCCACGATCGCCCTGATCTCAGTGGTCTCCATCATCGGAGCCGGCGTCGGCTACCCGCTGGCCGCGCTGCTCGCCGAGTTCGGCGGTCTGCGGGCCGCCTACGGCCTCGGCGTGCTCGTCACCGCCATCGCCTTCGTGACCGCGTGGCGCTCCGTGCCCGCCGCTCCCGAAGGCCGCTCCGCTCACGTGAACGTGGCCGGCGCGCTCGTCCTGGCGGGTGGACTGTTCCTCGTCCTGTTCCTGGCCGGCGAGAGGAGCCTGTGGAGCCGACACCTCGCCGTGGCGGTGACCCTCGCCGTCGCCGCCGTACTCCTGCTCTGCGGCTGGACCGTCTCCGAACTGCGAACCAGGACGCCCCTGGTCGACGTCCGGGCGGTGCGGCACCCGGCGGTCGCCGGGGCGAACATCGCCATGTTCGTCGGCGGGAGCGGCATGTACCTCCTGCTCACGCTCATCACCCGCTACGCGCAGACGCCGCAAAGCGCCGGGTACGGCTTCGGACTGACCACCCTCGCGGCGGGGCTGGTCCTCGTCCCGTTCTCCGTGCTGGGGTTCGTCGCCGGCAAGCTCACGCCGTGGGTCCGCGAACGGATCGACGGCCCCCTGCTCCTGGCCGGGAGCGCCGCCGTCGTCGGCGGCGGGTTCGTCCTGTTCGCCACCGCCCGGTCCACCCTGGCCGAACTGCTCGCGGCCATGGGTGTGCTGGGCTTCGGCGTGGGCAGCTTCTCGGCCGCCGTGCCCGGCGTCATCCTGGCCGTCACCCCCAAGAGCGAGACGTCGAGCGCCATGAGCTTCAACTACGTCGTCCGCAGCGTCGGGTACTCCCTGGGCAGCGCCATCGGCGGTCTGGTCCTGGCCGCCGGCACCGCCACGGGTCGCCTCTTCCCGAACGACGACGCCTACACGACCGCGGCGCTGGTCGGCGTCGCCGCGATGGTGATCACGACGACGGCCGGACTCGCCCTCGCCCGCCGACGCTCACCCGAGACCAATCCGATCACGGCCCCGGTCGATGTGCCGGGCCCGGGCCGGTCGAGTCGAATGGGAAGCTGAGGATCGAAGCCGTCCGACTTCGACGCCGTCTCCGTCGGCTCGCTCACCCACAGCGCGCCGGCCATGGACCCGAGCATGCTTCTGAGCATCGATTCCGAACACAGGAGGTACCGTGGTCAAGGGCTATTGGGTCAGTGCCTACCGCGCCATTGCGGACCCCGAGAAGCTGGCTGCCTACAACAAGCTGGCTGGTCCAGCCGTCAAGGCCGCGGGCGGGCGGGTGCTCGTCCGGGGTGGCCGGGTCGTTGCACACGACGCCGGAATCGCCGGGCGCACCGTCCTGATCGAGTTCGACAGCTTCGAACAGGCGGTCGCCGCACACGCGAGTGCGGCCTACCAGGAGGCGCTGGCCGCACTTGCCGACGGCGTCGAGCGCGACTTCCGCATCGTCGAAGGCCTCGACTGACGACGGGGCTGCGTCGGCGGCGAACAGGAAGCCGACTGCGGGGATCACCCCGGCTCGTCGGCGCACCGGTCCGGCCGGACAGCACGGCGCAGCACCGATCCGGGTCGCTGTGTGAGCCTTTCCCGGACGTCGTGGAGGGGGAGCGATTGTCACGGGTTGGGGCCGCGTCCGTCCCGTGGGGCGAAGGCTGCGAGGGCGTCGGCGTCGGTCGCGCGAGCGTAGAGGAAGTAGTCGGCCCATTCGGTGATGCCGGGATAGGACGAGTCCTGGCTGAGCCGGGTGGCTGCGGCTTGGAGGTCGAAGTGTGTGGTGCGGAGTTCGGCGCCCGGGCCCAGGAGGGCCCAGTGCGCTCCGGTTCGGCCGTAGGGCATCCCGATGCTGCCGGGGTTGATCACGAGTCGGCCATGGGCGAGGCGGACGAACGGCATGTGGGTGTGGCCGCAGACCACGGTGCGAATGTCGGCATCGAGTCCGTCGAAGACCTCCTCCCAGCGGTCGAGGCGGGAGTCGACCAGGACGACCTCCTCGTCGTCGCGAGGGGTCGCATGGCAGAACAGCACTCTTCCCAGGCCGTTCACGGACAGGGAAAGTGATCGTGGAAGCGAGCCGAGGAGGTCGAGATGGTCTTCGCGGAGCTGTTCGGCTGCCCAGGGAGCGATCGGATCGGGGATCGTTTCGCGTTGTCCGCGGCGGTATTCGAGGAGTTCGCGGTCGGCGTTGCCGCTGATCCAGATGACGCGGTCGCCGAGGCTGGTCAGGAGGTCGAGAACCTGGGCGGGTTGCGGGCCGGCGGTGATGTCGCCGGTGAGCACGATGTGATCGGCGGTGCTGACGTCCGGTTCGGCGATTACTGCTTCCAGGGCCGGCAGGACTCCGTGAATGTCGGACAGGACGGCTACTCGGTTCGGCATGGTCACCACTGTGGGACGGAGGCAGCCGAGTGATGTGACCTTTCGCCCAGCGCGTAGCGACGGTGCTGCCCACCTCGCCCCGGCCGGCGCCGGGGCAGTGGTGCGGACGGCTTCCGCTCAGCGGCAGACGTCGCCCAGGGTCGCTTCAGGGAAGAGCCCGAACCACCGGTTGGTCCGGCTCAGTTCGCAGACGCGGTCGGCGATCCGGTCCGCGTCCGTGGGCCACAGCCGTAACCCGTCCGATCCTACGGTGAGGAGCGAGCTCCGGTCGGGGCTGAAGGCGGCTCCGTGCACGCCTCTGGTGTGGCCGTCGAGCCGTGCGGTGATCCGCTGCCCGGCCACGTCCCACAGGCAGACCCTGCCGCTGGCGTCCGTGGTGGCCAGTGTGCGGCCGTCGGCGCTGAAGGCGGCGGAGAAGACGGTGTTGATGTGGCCGGTGAGGGTCGCGACGCTGCGGCGCTTCGCCACGTCCCACAGGCGTACGGTGGCGTCGGCGCTGCCGGTGGCGAGGGTGCGGCCGTCGGGGGAGTACGCCAGGGCCGTGAGGGCGGCGGTGTCCTCGGGCAGGACGGCGAACTCCGCCCGCGAGGCCAGGTCCCACAGCCGTACCGTGCGGTCGTAGCTGCTGGTGGCGAGGGTGCGGCCGTCGGGGGAGAAGACAGCCCGGGCAACCATGTTGGTGTGCCCCAGGAGGACAGCCGTCGGCCGGTGGGTGGCCAGGTCCCACAGGCGTACGGTCCGGTCGTAGCTGCTGGTGGCGAGGGTGCGGCCGTCGGGGGAGAACGCGACGCTCGACACGCTGCCGGTGTGGCCTTCGAGCGAGGCGACCGGGCGGCCCGACGCGGCGTCCCACAGCCGCACCGTGTTCCCGGAGCTCACGGTCGCCAGCAGCTGTCCGTCCGGGGAGAACGCCAGGTGCATGATGTCCTGGTCGTGTGCCGTGAAGGTCGTGAGGGGACGGGGCGGGTCGGTGGCCCACAGGGTGACGGAGCCTTCGGCGTGGCCGACGGCGAGCGTCCGGCCGTCGGGAGCGTAGGCGGCGACGGTCGTGGTGCCGTCCGCGGTGCCGATGGTGGCGGTGGTTCGGCGGGTCCGGACGTCCCAGGTGTGGACGATGTGGTCGGCGGCGGTGGTGGCCAGCTCGGTGCCGTCGGGGGAGAGGGCCAGCGCGGGGGCGGTGGAGTTGGTCTCGTGGAACGTGTCGGTCATCCGCCGCTCGGCCACGTCCCACCAGGCGAAGGTGCTGTCCTGGCCGATCGTCGCCAGGGTACGGCCGTCGGCGGTGAACGCGACCTGGCTCACCTCCTGCGCATGCCCGTCGAGGACGGCCGTGCCGGTGTACGAGGTCAGACTCCACAGCCGGACGGTGCGGTCGGCGCTGCCCGTGGCCAGGGTGCTGCCGTCGGGGCTGACGGCGACTGTGGTGACGGCGCCCGTGTGGCCGAGAAAGGTGCTCGACATCCGGGGGGTGACGGTGTCCCACAGGTTGACGGTGCGGTCGGCACTGCCGGTGACCAGGGTGTGGCCGTCGGGCAGGTACGCCACCGACCGGACGGAGTCGGTGTGGCCGGTGAGGATGCCCTTCGTGCGCCCGGAGGAGACCTCCCACAGCCGGACGGTGCGGTCGGCGCCACCGGTGGCGAGGGTGCGGCCATCAGGGGAGAACGCCGCCGACCAGACGGCGCCGGTGTGGCCGGTGAGGATGCCCGTCGTGCGCCCGGAGACGAGGTCCCACAGCCGGACGGTGCGGTCGGCGCCGGCGCTGGCCAGGGTGCGGCCGTCCGGGCTGAAGGCGACCGTCATGACGGTACTGCCGTGGCCGGTCAGGGTGGCGAGCATGCGGTGGGTGGCGGTGTCCCACAGCTTCACGGTGTGGTCGGCACTGCCGGTGGCCAGGGTGCGGCCGTCAGGTGAGTACGCCACGGCCAGGACGGCGCTACCGTGACCGGCGAACTGCCTGGACGTGTAGGCGCCGTAGGCACTCAGCAGACTGCCGCGGGCCTCGGTGGTGCGGGCCGCCCGGTAGCCCTCCAGTGCGACCAGGGCAGCGGTTTCGGGCTCCTTCTCCAGGTACTGCCGGGACTGGGCGGTCCGTTCGTGGGAGACCGCGATCCGGCGCTGCGCGTCGGACTGCGTCTTCTGGACGTACGCGGTCGTGGCCAGCACCAGTGAGAGGACCGTCAGCACGGCCAGCGCGACGACCGTCCAGCGCCTGCGGCGGCTGAGCCGGTCGTCCGCAGTGGTGCTGGCCGCCACGAAGGCGGCCTCCAGACGGTTGAGCGTCGAGCCGCCCGACCGCGAGCAGCCCCGGGCACCGGCGAGCTGCGCGCCGCGGTACAACGCCCCCGGGTCGCGGTGGAGCTCGTGCCAGGTCCGGGCGGCCTGGGTGAGCCGGCGGTGCGCGCGCAGGGCCTCGCGGTCGACGTCCAGCCAGTGGCGCAACCGCGGCCAGGAGCGGATGACCGCCTCGTGGGCGACGTCGACGGTCCCGTCGGACAGGACGATCAGCCGCGCGGCGGCGAGCCGGTGCAGCAGGTCGTCGATGGTCCCGGCGTCGGCGAGGCCGTCGAGTTCCGCGCGGGCCAGGCGGCGGCGGGTGTCCTCGGTGCCCTCGCCCGGGGCGGTGAGCCGCAGGAACAGCATCCGCATGGCCTCCTGGTGTCCGGGCGGAAGGCCGGCGTACACCGCCTCGGCGGTCTGGGTGATGGCTCCCCGCATGCCGCCGGTGGCCTGGTAGTCGGCCAGCCGCAGGACATCCCCGCTGCGCCGGGTCCAGGCCTCGCGCATCGCGTGGGCCACCAGCGGCAGGGCGCCGGGCTGGTCGGTGGCCTCGGCGAGGACGGCCTCCAGCAGTTCGGGTTCCACCACGACGCCCGCTCCGGCGGCGGGTTCGGTGACGATGTCCCGCAGCTCGCCCCGGGTGGGGGTGCCGACCGGCAGTTGGGCGCCGCGGCGCAGGGCGCCCGCGAGTTCGGGGTGGGCGAGGCAGCGGTCGTAGAAGTCGGCGCGCACGCTGATGACGAACCGCACCCGGGCCGCGGCGGCCCGGTGGCCTGCCACGGGGTCGCAGGCCGTGCGGTCGTCGGCCGTCAGGGCCAGGCAGGCCAGGACCGCTTCCCGTTCCCCGGCGTCCGGACAGGTGGTGAAGAGTTCCTCGAACTGATCGATGACGAGGACCGCGCGCCGGTCGGCCGGCTGGGTGACCAGCCAGGTGTCCAGCGCGATCCCCAGCGCCTCGGGCTCGCCGGCCAGGACGCGGGCGAGCGCCTCGGTGTCACCGCCCGTCAGCGCGCAGACCGCCGAGGCCAGTGCGTGCAGCGGGCGGTCGCCAGGGGCCAGCAGGGCGGTGTGCCAGGACTCGTCGAGCCGCGGGAGCAGCCCCGCCCGCAGCAGTGAGGACTTGCCGCTGCCCGAGGCGCCGACGACCGCCGTCAGCCGGTGGCGGTCCACGAGCCGCACCAGATCGCCCACCAGTTCCGACCGCCCGAAGTACAGGCCGGCGTCTGCGGTGCCGAACGGGGCCAGCCCGAGGTACGGGTCGCGAGCCGGAGCGCTTCCGTCCGCACGGTCCTCGCCGCCCGCCTCCGCTCCCGCCGAGGGGCCCCGCAGTGCCCGGGAGGCCGCCTCCCAGCGGGCCTGCCACTCCGCCTGCCCGCCGCCGCACACCCGCGCGTAGGCGAGCACCACGGCCAGCGACGGCAGGCGTTCGCCCTTCGCGGCCTCCGCGAGCGTGCTGGCCGAGTAGTGCGAGGCCTTCGCCAGCGCACGGTAGCTCGGGGCACCGGCCCGGTCGCGCAACTGCCGCAGCTCCCAGGCGAGCCGCTCCACCGGGCCGGCCTGCGGGTCCACGAACCGCTCCGGCCTGCCCAGTCGGGCCTGGCGCCTCGTTCCGTCCGGCCGCGCGTCCATGCCACCACCCCCGGGCGGGCCCGTCCCGCCGCACCCGCATCATTGTCCGAATTGAATGTCCTGCCCAGAGGGCCCTTTCGGACAATGCCCATCCACCACAAGGTTGTTGGCACGGGGGACGCCTCGGACGGCCTTGCGGTGCGGAGACCGGGTCCGAGGCGTGTACGGAGCGGGACCGGTGGCCGACCGAACACCGAGCCGCCCGCCCCCGTCCACCAGTGGGAGGACACCGACTCGCCGGCCCAGTGGTGGCGGCTGGAACGGC
>NZ_JBEXNT010000017.1:55076-99944 GCF_040611255.1 Kitasatospora sp. NPDC002965
CGCCGGGGCGGTGGTGACCACGACGGAGGTCGCCGAGCCGGTCGAGCCGGGCGCGGAGTCGGGCTCCGCCACACCGGTCCCGCTCGTGACGGAAGGTCGGGGCCACGCACCAAGGCCCCGACCCTCCGGCGTAGTCATCGGCGCGTCGCCCGGAGGCGGCGCATTCCCAGGAGGCATGTGATGACAGTCTCTCGGCGTTCCCTGGCCCGGACCGCTGCGGTGGCGGCGGCCGCCACCAGTGTCCTCACCCTCGCGGTGACCCCGGCCAGTGCCTTCAGCCAGTCGTGGGGCAGCGGCTCCTACCACGCCAGCGGGGACTTCGTCCCGCCCTCCGGCACCATCACGATCGGTGGCCAGGGCTGCACCGACCCCCGTGGTATCGGCGTGAGCACCAACACCTCCTACTACTTGCGGTGGTACGGCAAGGACAACGGCGGGAACGACGCCTCCGCGCCCTGCGCCACCGCGCACACCGCCTGACACCCCTCGCACCGGTGGCCGGTCCCGGCACCGCACGGCCCGGGGCCGGCCACCGACACACCCGCCCGGAGGGAATCCCCGTGATCTCGAACCGCTACCTTGCCGCTCTGGCCTTCGCGGTGGCGCTCCTGGCCGCATGTGCTCCGACCAGTCCTGCGACGACGCCGGAGGCCGCACCGCGTCCGGCCGGTTCAGCGGCTCAGATCGCAGTGATCGGTGAAGGCACCCTGGGAGGTGTTCCCTGGCGCGTGGAACTCCTGTCCGCACAGGGGCAACTGTGTACGCAGGCCACCATCGACGGACACCGGGCGGGCGGCGGGTGCGAGCCGCCCGTGTCCGCGGAACTCCCGCTCAACGTGGCCCTCGACCACCTGGACCCACGGGTCCTACTGATCTACGGAGCGGCCGACCCGCGCGTGGCCCGCCTCACGGCCGGCTCGGTGTCCGGCCCGCCCCGACCCGTCGACCTCACCCCCGCACACGGCGGCAAGGTGTACTTCGCCTACGCGGTGAACCCCGGAACCGCCTCGGACCTCACAGCCTTCGACGGGGCCGACCAGCAGATCTACTCCGCAGCCGGCAAGATCCGGGACTTCGAGACACCCTGACCCCCGGTCAGGAGAGAAGCCCCACCGCGACGGACTGCGACGCACCGGCGCGCCCGGCGTGCCCGGCGTCCTCAAGGCCGCCACCGTCGACCGCCGACCGCTCGCAGCGCCTGCTGCGCCCCGGCGGTCTCGGGGTTGCCGGCGCGTTGACGTCGTGCCTCGCCGGAGAGCCGGCCGAGGGCTGACACCTACCGGAGGTCACCCGAGCCCAGCACAATCGCCCGTATGACGATTACCACGGGCGCCGCGCCGCCGCCCGCACAGAACAGGCCTGTCATGCTCGCTCGGGGGTTCCTCACGGGCGGTGTGACGGGGGTGTCCCTGGCGGCCGTCGTTGTCGGGATCGTCCTGGGGAGCGTGCCGCTGATCGTCGGGGGAGCGTGCCTGCTCGCGGTCTACGTCCTGATCCGCTACCTCGCCGGCATGCCGAGGCGGGCCAGGGACGCGGCGGTCCCGCCGTGCCTGGCCCTCGCGATGATCGAGAGCCGGGAGGCCGTCAGAGGTGAGGCGAGCGACATGCCGGTGAGGTTCGACCTCACCGTCGCACCGGACGACGCACCCGCGTACCGCGTCGAGTTCACCCAGGACATCAACGTCGCCTACCTGCCCGACTACCGGCCGCGCGGCATCCTGGTCGTCCAGTACCCGCCGGACCGGCCGCTGAAGGTGAGGATCGTCAAACGCCCGACCCCGGAGTGGGAGGAGCGGGTGGCCGCGGCCCGTCTCGATTCCGCGCCCGGACCGGCCCGGGCGAGCGACCCCGCAGAAGGCGCCGGCGCCACCGCGGTCGGATTCCTCGGTCTGCTGCTCGGCGCGGCCCTGGTCGTCCTGCTGTTCCGCGCGGACCTGTTCCGCGCGGACCTGTTCGGTGAGGACGGCACCGGCACCGCGCGGCCGCCGGTCGCGACCTCCGGCACCTCCTCGGCGTTCACGATCACCGTGTCGTCGGTGACCGGCACGGTGGCCCTCGGCTCCGGTCAGTCCTTCCTCGACGAGGGCAGGTTGGGCGGTTCCGTCGCCACGCTCGCCAGAGGCGAGGACCGGCAGCGGGCGCTCACCGTCACCGTCCAGGAGCGCCTGCTGACGGTCGTCTTCGCCCCGACCGGCACCCCGGCGGCCTCCCGAATCGACCTGGAGTCCCTGCCGTACGATCGTGTCCCCGCCCTGGTGCAGGAGGCCATGACCACGCTGGGCGTCGGCACCCTGAGCACCTGGCAGCTCACCGCCGACCGTCTGACCGGCACGGTCGTCCTCAGGGTCTCCGTGACCGGCTCCGAGGGCGCCGCCTACCTGGAGGCGGACGGGCAGGGCAAGGTTGTTCGGCGCGTCTCGGCGGGAGGCTGACCCATGGGCTGGCATGCGTATGCGGCGCTGTGGTGCGGGGTGTTCGGCGCGTTGGCGCTGGTCGGGTACGGGAGGTCGCTGGCCGGGATGACCCGGGCGCAGCGGACGGTCCGGGCGAAGGGGCGGATCGAGCGGGTGGGGGAGCCGCGGCACGGGAGTTCCCCGAACGACGGGATATCCGTGGTCGTCTCGTTCCAGGACCCGTCCACCGGGCAGGAGTTCACCGTCACCAACGACGGTGAGCGGGGCGAGAGGATCAGTGTGGCGTGGACGGGCCGGGAGATCGGCGTGTCCTACCCGCGCGGCAGACCCCACGCCGTCCGGTTCTCCCATCGGTTCTCCGAGGGCGGGCGCGGCCTCGGCCGGCCGAACTTCTCGCTCTTCCTCGTCTACGCCGGCCTGGTCGCCGTCGCCGTTGTCGACCGGGGATGGCCGTGGGCTCTGGTCGGCTTCTGCGGGCCCTGGGCCCTCTCAGGCCTGTTCCACCTGCCCGGGAACGTCCGTGACCGGAACCGTCGCATCGACGGACTCGCCGCGATGGCCGTCGTCCCCGGCCGGGTCGTGGCCGTCCTCAGGAGTGTCACCGTCGACTCCGACGACGGCCACACCTCGACCACCCTGATGCCGGTCGTCACCTTCACCACCCTGGACGGCAGGGAGGTCACGGCCTACTGCGGGTCCGGAATCCCCGACCCCGCCGGATCGCGGGGATCGGACCTCACGATCCACTACGCCCCCGCAGACCCGGCCGACTTCGTCCTGGACGTCGAGGCCGAACGCCGCTCCTGGAAGCGGGACATGGCCGTCAATGTGGTGGGTGTGCTGGTCGTGGCGGCGGCGGCCGCGGTGGGGGTGGTCGCGATGTGACCCGGGAGCCGGTTATCGTCCCGCCATGGAGCCGCTGACGTTCGACCACGAGAGCCTGCACCTGCGCGTGGACCGGGGAGTGTTCGAACTGTTCAGCAGGGGCAGATCCGAGCTTCGGGTGCCACTGCGGTGGCTCGGAGCGCTGGTGTACTACAAGAAGCCCGACCGGCCCGGCCAGTTGTTCATCGGCACCGTACGCGACCCGGACGCCGCACTCTACGGCACCGACCGGGCCGCCTTCTGGTACAGCACCTCGCCCGAGTTCCGGGTACCGCCCGGCGAGGAGCCTTTGTTTCGTGGGTACTTCACCGAGGTGGCCGCGCTCGTCGACCGGAGAGTGGTCTGACGCGGAAGCGGCGGAGCCGCGGGGTTCCGGCCCGGGCGTCTGCCCATCCAGGTCGACCGGGGGATCGTCGAGGTGTTCCGGCGCGGCAACGTCACCGGGCCGCACCGCTACCCGCCGGCCCGGGTGACGGTGCACGCCGAGGAGCCCCGAGGCGCGCTGCGCGGCGAGCAGCCGTGCCCGGGGTATCACCAACAGCGTTGCGCTCGCGTGGTGGGCGGGACGTCGAGACTTGCCGAACAGCACGGCGAGACCACCTGGTAGATCAGGGAAGATTAGGTCCGCCTGCCTCGGAGAGTTCGGCGAGGACGCTGATCGGCCTGTCATCGGAGTCCACGCCGTCCTCGTCGGTGTCGAGGAACGAACCGGTCGCCTCCTCGTCGCCGAGGTGCGGGTACTTCTCGATGAGGAAGCGGCGCCGGTAGGCCATGTCAGCGGTGTCGACGATCCGCTCCAGCATGGACCAGTTGAGGGTGCTGCCCACGAGGATCCCGACTCCGGGAACGACCTTGCCGAGGCCCTTCTTGGTGAGGCGTATGCCGAATGCTCTGGCGAACTGCACCGAGACCCTCGTGACCACAGACTCGCTCAGGACGTCCCACGCCTTGCCTCGCACGAGCGCCTGGGTGAGCCGGGATATGTCGCCCATCGCGGCGACTTTGGCGGAGGACGACACCGCCGTGCCGGCGTTGACCACGGACATCACGAACAGCTTCTCGGCGGGAGATTCGGGGTCGTAGCCGTAGAACAGCGACACATGGCCGACCACCCGGGACGCCAGTCCGAGGACGATCGCGGCGTCGCCGGCGAGGGCGCCCACGATCATGCCTCCCGAAGGAGCTGCCGCGGCCCCTGCGGAGGCGGCGACGACCAGCTCCCCGCCCGAGATCACCAACCCCGCCGTCGCTCCCGACAGCGCCGCGGCGGCCGGGTAGTACCAACTGGCCGCGCGCCCCCGCACCGCGTCGATCTGCTCCAGGTCGAGCCGGCGAAGGTCGGCCAGCGACGACACGTCGTGACCGCGCTTCTGATGGCGCTTCACCACCCGAGCGGGGGTCAGTCCCGCTCGCGACAGCCGCCCCACCGTCTGCCGGGTGGACTGGACGACCACGCCGCTCCAGTCGGGCATCGCGTCGGCGGCACTGCGCGCGGCGGTACCCGCCTTCCGGGCTCCCCCGGCGACGATCTCCTGCCCACGCGTCACTGCGGAGAGGGCCCGTGGGTGGCTCTCCAACCGCTTGGCCGCGCGCCTGCCGAGCTTCGCTGCACCGACGGCCAGCTGTTCGCCGGCCTCGCCCATTCTCCGGGACAGCGGGCGGCCTGTGAAACGCTGGATGTCGCGCCATGCTTCGAACTCGTAGTCCGAGGGTTCAGTCACACCGGGATCGTAGGCTCTGGCGCAGGAACCGCGCGGGGGGTTGGGAAGTTGTCCCGGGAATTCGCGGCGGCCGGGGATACCGCGCACGCCGCCCGGCTCGATCTGAACGGACTGACGGTGTCGGGGCCATCCCGGCGCCTGCTGGGATTGCGACGGGAGAGCCCTCACTCGTTCGGGCCGATGCGCTCCGGGACAGCAGGCGGGGACACGAGACCGTGGCCCGGCACACCACGTTCGCCGAGCAGTGTGCTGAGCGAGGAAGCGGGATTCGGGGCCGTGATCACGGAGCCGACCTCCGTATCGTTGATCCTGATGGTCGGCAGCCAGCCATGCTCGGCCGGCAGAAGATCCGCCGGCGTGTCCCGGAGGCGCGCTGGCGATGGCGGCCGCCGTCGCCGGGGAACTGCGGCGGCCTGGGCTTGGCGTACCCGCCGCCGGGTTCGCGCCCGGTCAGGCCCCGCGATCGGGCCGGCCACCGCGCGGCATCGAAGCCGAGCTCCACGGTCGACGGGTAGTGCTCCGAGGTCAGGGCGCGAGCGCTGGTGAAGTGCTGCTTCTCATCGACCTCCAGGATCTGCTGCTGGCCGTCCTCGTAGGTCAGCACAAGGTCCAGACGCCGTCACTCCCGAGCGGGAGCCTGTTTTGGTAGAACCAGTCCCGTCAGCGCCCTGTAGATGGTCGAGACTGCCTCCCATGCCCCGGCGCATTCAACGCGGCCGGGCCGCCACAGCCACGCCGGGCAGCTCTCGGGTCGGATCCCCGCCGCCACCACGGCAGGCAGCAGACCGGCTATGGCGTCTTGCAGTTCCTTCACACCGACCCCCTCGTAGTCCTCGGCTCATGACCATGAGCCGATCATCCGTTCTCTCGATCGAACGGGAGTCCCGATCGGGTGATCGCGGGTACTGCCCGGCAGGAGAGCAGGGCCTGGCGGTGTACGGGGAAAATCCAGAGGAGCGGACGGCCGCGCGCTGCTACGGTCGGGCGCTATGAGCTGGCTCCCCGATAACTTCGTCCATCCTGCCCTGGTACCGCTGCCGGGAGGGGGGCATCACCTGCGGCCGATCCGGGAGGCGGACACCCCGCTCGACTATCCGGCTGTGATGGGTTCGCGCGAGCGGCTGTGGACCATCTTCGGCCCAGCCTGGGGCTGGCCCGCAGCCACCATGACCTACGAGGCCGACCAGGCCGACCTGTTGCGGCACGAGAAGGAGATCGCCGCACACCAGTCCTTCAACTACGCGCTGTTCGACACAGCGGAGACAGCTCTCCTCGGCTGCGTCTACATCGACCCACCGGAGAGGGCCGGCGCGGACGGCGAGATCTCCTGGTGGGTGGTGGACGACCTGGTGTATAGCAAGGTCGAGCAGACCCTCGACACGCTCGTGCCGCAGTGGATCGCCGCCGACTGGCCCTTCGAACAGCCGCGGTTCCTCGGCCGAGAGATCTCCTGGTCGGACTGGCTCGCCCTGCCCGAGCACCCGACGCGTAAGTAGCTGTTGTCGTAGTGCTCTGGGGGTTTGGTGGTCGAACGGCCGTCTCGACCGGGTGGTCGTCGGGTGCTCGGCGCATGCGAGGAGGGGCTCCTGAGCAGCTCACTGGTGTCGAATCACCGGGCATCAGGAGAAAGGGCGGCCGGCGGGGTCGACCTCGCCCCGGGCAACTCGAAGGCCTGCTCGGTCCGCGTTCACAACAGGGGATACCAAGAGGCGCTGGAAACCTCGTCGATCGCGGCTTGATCCTCTGTCACGTCCCTTGCGATGAAAGCCGGGTTCCTGGTCTGAGGATCCGGACCGTGAAGGTACCAGGCGCGGTGAAACCTGCTGATCTCGCCAAGATGGTTGGCGGATACACTTCCGAGGTCCTTGTTCGGGACGTTGAGCCCCGGCTCCATGAAGATGTTCATGGAAACCTGCCCATGGGGAGTGAACCCAGTCCCCGTGAGGGTGAAGTCCGTGCTCTGCTGGGTCCGTTCCTTGGCGTGGGACAGGGTGAGGTCCAGCGGGTTCTTCGCTCGGACTTCGGGATGCACGTCGAACCCGCGCTGCGAGTCCCACACCACCTCGTACTCGCGCCCGGCATCGTCGAGAAAGACACCGCGTATCCTCGCCCCTTGGTCTGTCGGGGCGCCGGTCACCACCTGAATCTCCGGAGGGAGCTCAACACCTTGTTGCTCGAAGAACGAGCGGCCGATTTCACGTGATTTGCGTGCCAGGACTTCGTCGTCGCGCAGCTGATCGAGCAAGTTCAGAAGCTTCTTGTCTCGCCCGAGCGACAATAGAACATTGTGGATTCTCAGCTCGTTATTGAGGTTTCGGATCTCTTCATTGATGCGGTCAGCGCGATGTTCATGCTGGCGGAGATCCCTCTCCAGCTTTCGACGCTGTTCCTCTGGAGATGACATTGCCCAGCGACCCTTCTCTGTCGATGACCTCTGTGACGCGCCCCCATTTGGTGCGATTCGAGTGGTACTTATCGTCCTGTTGCAGCGATTGCAACAGGACGAGAGTCAGCGGCTTCGGCACTCGACCAGTTCCACGCTATGCCCGGTACGAGACGAGTGCCACTCGGTGATCCCTCTGTCGTGGAGCCCCAGTGACGGGGTATCGGAGATGAAGGCCCTGTTGGAAAGCTGTGCCGAGCGTTCACGTTCCGATGCATGTTAATTCACTGCGGAGCTTCGCCGCTGCCCAATTCGCGACGGGTTGGGATATGGACGACTGTCCGGCCATGATCTCTCGGAGGCGCCGGGCCTGTACCCTTCTGCGATGTCGGGTCGGGCGTCCTCGGCAGCCTCTGCGCGGATTCATCCCGACTCCTAGTATTCCAGCCGTAGATCGTGATTTTGCTGGCTGTGACTCGCAAGGTGGAGCGAGGGCTGGACAGTCGCTCCGGCTCCCTATCGCACCGGCGATCCTCCATCGGGACGCGCCAGACGGGCCACTGCGAACTGCAGCGCCTCCTCCAGCGAGGGCATCTCGCGCTTCGGCTCGATCAGCTCGGCGGACTCGACTCGGTAGACGCCGCCGGAAAGCGGGACGATCCGAATCCACGCGGAAGTGCCGTCACGGGGATCCCTGACGAGCATCAGCGACCCCATGCTGATGGCGGGAAACAGGGCGCACAACCCCGGTTCTGAGTGGGCAGCCCGCAGCATCGGGCGCTCACGCACGTACAGCTCATGCGAAAGGAGAAGGTCCCACTGGGCCGCGACAGGGTCGCCGTCCTCGAACGCCCGGGCCATTGCGGAGTGCCTCATGAAAGGAAATCGCTCCGCGAGGACCCGGAGTGTGGCGCCCCGGCGCCAGGCATCTGCCGCCTTGACGACCTGACGAAGGTCATCGGTTGCGCCTTCCGTCCATACTCGCGGCTGACCCCCGCGATTCCAGATGCTGACGAAAAACACCCTGCTGGCTGCTCCGAGCCCGACCGAGATCACTCCCCTGTCCGACTCCACCTCGGCCGACAGGAAGCGCCCATCCCCCCGCAGGCCGGGCTCGGCACGGATCTCGCCCAGGTCGATTTCCTCGGTCCGCGCGGCCTGACTCATCGCCGAAGCGAGTCCGCCCAACCGAACGAGGTCCGGATACAGAACAGCGTTGAGCACATCCTCAGGCTGACACACCGTTTCCTGACCATGTGCCGGCATGGAACACACCCTTCCTTGGGACGACTGAGGACATGGTTGCGGCCACCGCTGATCATCGGTGTGTGAAGACAGAAGATCATGCGGTGGCCGCACGTCACAGCGTAGACTCTGCCCGCTGGCAGGAGACGTTCGAGGGCCTGATGGGCCGGATCGCAGGACGGTTCACGCGGGTCGAGCCCCGCCGTCGGGTACGGCAATTGGTGCTCGGGCTGCTGTCGGACCTGCCGCGCAAGAACTGCTGGACAATCGCCGAGTGTGCCGGCGAGGCGGCTCCGGACGGGATGCAGCACCTGCTCGGGCGGGCCAAGTGGGATGCCGATCAGGTCCGTGACGATGTGCGTGGCTACGTGGTGGAACATCTGCACGACGAACAGGCGGTGCTGGTGGTCGACGAGACCGGGGACGTGAAGAAGGGCACCCACACGGTTGGCGTCCAGCGGCAGTACACCGGAACAGCGGGCAGGATCGAGAACTCACAGGTCGCCGTCTACCTCGTCTACGCGGGCCGGCGCGGTCACGCGGCGGTGGACCGGGAGTTGTACGTCCCGCACTCGTGGACCGACCTGCCCGACCGCTGCCGGGCCGCCGGGCTCGATGATCAGACCGCGTTCGCCACCAAGCCGGAGCTGGCCGCCCGTATGATCGGCCGGTTCCTGGACGCGGGCCACCGGGCCCCGTGGGTCGCCGGTGACGAGGTCTACGGCGGCAACCCGAAGCTGCGGGCCGCATTGGAGGAACGTGGCTGCGGCTACGTGCTCGCCGTCGCCCGCACTCACGAAGTCCCCACCCCGGCCGGGAAGTTCCGAGCTGACATCCTGGTCAAGAAGCTGCCGAAGCGGGCCTGGCAGAAGCTGTCAGCCGGGGCCGGCACGAAGGGGCACCGCTTCTACGACTGGGCTGTCATCGACCTCGCTCGCCCTGCCCCCGGCAGCCACCGGCTGCTTATCCGCCGCAATCGCAGCACGGGCGAACTCGCCTTCTACCGCTGCTACTCGTCCCGTCCGGTGCCGCTGACCACGCTGGTGAGAGTCGCGGGATCAAGGTGGCGGGTGGAGGAGTTCTTCCAGTCCGGCAAGGGCCTGGCCGGACTGGACGAGCACCAGGTCCGCCGGTTCGTGTCCTGGTCCCGCTGGGTCACCCTCGCTATGCTCGCGCACGCATTCCTCGCCGTCGTCCGAGCCGGCGAGCATGCCCGGCAACCCGGACCAACCGACCTGATCCCGCTCACCTGCAACGAGATCCAGCGCCTGTTCACCACACTCGTCATCCGGCCGGTCCACGACGCGACCCACCGGCTCGGCTGGTCCCACTGGTGCCGCCACCACCAAGCCCGCGCCCAGGCCAGTTATTACCGCAGACAAGCCGCGAATCAGGCATGATGATCACGATCTACGACTGGAGTACTAGCCGACTGTTCTATCGAGTTCTACCGGGAGATGGGCGAGGCAGGACCTCCTCGCCCATCCCGCGACGCCCGCCAGCGTGTTCTCCGCCGCCGTGGCCTTCCTCGTCGACCTGCGCGACAAACCCTTCCCCCACCTCAGCCTGCCCGTCCCGGGCCGACCCGGCATGCACTCGGCGCCGCGCTGCGCCGGGATGTGGGGCTGGTGGAGTACGCGGCGGATGAGGAAGCGGACCCTAGTCGGCCCGGGCGTGCGTAACGTCTGGGAGTCCGCGTTCCCGGCTGATCTACCGTTTCCGTATCCACCGGGGGCACAAGGGCAAGCCCAAGGGCTTCACGTGGCAGCACTACCGGGACCTGATCATCCGAGCCCGCACCCAGCTCGGCGGCCCCGTCGCGCTCCGCTGGGACAACCTGTCCACCTACCTGATGTCGCCGATGAAGGCGTTCATCGCCGCGAACGAGGACTGGCTGACGGTCTTCCAGCTCCTCTCCTATGCGCCCGACCTCAATCCCCAGCAGGGGATCTGGTCGCCGAGCGCGCGCACGGCGGCCTCGGCCTGGTTCCGTTCCCGCGGCCGGCGCCGCCCGGGATCGCCCCACCTCACACAGACGCTGGGGTGGTTCGCCGGTTGCGGTGCCGGTTCGGCCTCAGTGCCTTTTTCTGAACCCTCGGACTTTGCGGGGTCGGTAGCCGTGCAAGCTGGCCGGGATTGGACTATGCCTCCCTAAGCGAAGCCCCCGAGGATGGCCGGAAGTCTTCGAGCGGGGGGAACTGATGGGGCGTCCGACAACTGCTGTGGCCGCGGTCGGTCTGTTGCTGGCTCTGACGGCCTGCCAGTCGGGGGCGGCGTTCGGCAAGGTCCAGGGCACCGACGCCGAGTTGGCCTGTGCGGTGGTGAGTCGACTGCCGGAACGGATGCCGGGCACTGACGGTGGGCAGGCCTTCGACATCGAGGTGGCGCGCCTCGTCGGCGCCGAGGAACTGGCCAGGGCGGCTGCCCTGGCGGACGCCAAGTTCCAGCCGCTCGCCGACGCCCTGAAGGAGGCGCAGCAGCTGCTCAACGTGACCGCCGACCCCCAGCAGGTTGAACCCGCAGTCAAGAAGGCCCGGACGTACTGCTGAGTGCCTATTTCTGAGCCCTCGGACTCTGCGGGGTCGGTAGCCTGGGACCAGGTGAGTCGCGAGCCAAGTTGCTGCTGGTCAACTTGAGAACGATCAAGGCTGAGTCGGTCCACCGAGCGCGTTCGCCGACCTCCGGGTGAAGGCCTACCTGAAGACCGCCCCGCGCATCCCACACCCCAGCAGTTCCGTTCGCCGAACGGTCACGGTGACCGTTCGGCGAACGCTTCCGCAGACTTCGCATTCCGATCAATGGCTCGTTGACCTGCTGCTTTGGGGTTCGGAAACAGGCACTCGCCTTATCGTTTAACGTCCGGACTCGAACCGGCGAGCCTGGTGATCATCGATCCGGCGCTCCTGGGGTGCTGGCACGGCCATTGCGTTCAACTGACACCAGATCGTTGCCACGATCTGGCCCTCACCAGCAAAAACGCACTCGGGTTCTGCATACGATCACCTCCGTGAATGAAACGCACGGCATAGTTCAGTGGATGATCAACCTGCTCTGGGAAGACACGGTCAAGCAACTTGGGGTCGTTGCTCTCGCCGTCGTTGGCATCGGTTCCCTCGCTCGAATCGAGCGGTCACGACGGGCGGCAGGACGTTGATCGGCTGAGGTCCCGCCAGGCCTATCGTCCGGCTTCGAACACGTGGGCTCAGTGATCACTCTTCTGAGTGTTCCTGGGACACCATCACGGCCTTCGCGCGATCCTGAACTCGACCAAGAGGGAGAGGACTTGACGCGAAGGCCGTGATGGTGAGTCTAGTGGACAGGGCGGGCAGTGCGAGCCGTTCGCGGAACTGTCACGCTTCCGGGGAACCGAACAAGCTCACCCCCACCCGGGTCCGCCGCGGGATTGGACACCTACACGCCCGAACCTCAACGCCAGCCGCAGTGCCGAAACCCGCTCGGCCCGGCCCCGGTCACCCACCCGGCTCGAGGAACCGCCGCCCCGCGACCTGCTACGACGTGGGCCTGCTCCTGGCCGCCGGCGAGCCCTACCGTCGACCGACCCACCACAAGATCGGCACCAAACCACGCCGAGCGGGATGACCAGCCGCAACTCTTGTCGGAACCGCTGCGTATGCTGCCGCCCCATGACCATGAACGGCGAGTACCTGCGCGTCACACCCGGAGAGCTGGCCCGAGCACTGGAGGACCCCGAGTGGGCCCTGGACTTCGCCTCCGACGTTCAGGACCAGGAGGACGAGGAGACGGCACCAGCTGAAGCGCGGCACTTCACCACGCACCAGACCTGGAGTCTGCTGGGGTTCCTGCTGAAGCGGTCGGCCTTCCCGGTCGACATCGTCTTTGGCGAGGAACTCATCCCCGAGGCCGATGACTGGGGCTACGAACCGCCGCGGTACCTGACTGTCGACCGGGTACGGCTGGCCGCCGACAAGCTGAGCCGGATGACCTACGACGAGCTGATCCACGGCGTTGACCACAAGGAACTCGCCGCAGCCGAGGTCTATCCCCAGATCTGGGACTCGCCGACCTCCCTGGAATGGGCCCGCGACCTGTTTATCCCTCTGACCGAGTTCTTCCGGGCCGCAGCCTCCGCCGATCACGCCATGGTGATCTGGCTCGACTGAGTCCCAACGGCCAGGACGATAAATCACAAGCTCACGTGCGAGTTTGGCGTCCGGTTCGGGGGCGGGGAGCGTCGAGGCCAAGGCCCGGCTGGCCGAGCAGGCGGAGCGGGCCCGCGTCGAAGCACGCCGGACGGCGCCGCGGTACCCCCGCTCCGGCCCCGCCCGATCCCGGCCCGGTCGCTCCGGCGAGCTCCGCGCCGTCGCCGGGCGGCGGCGCGGTGCCTCAACACCGGATGCGCGAAGAAGGGGTGCACACACCTCGCAACCAGAACCAGAATATGAGTATCCGTCAACTCAAGTCGCCCAAAGGTGTCTTCGCTGTTAGATTCGTGAACATGTCGTGGCGTGGAGCCGCGGTAGGCTCCGGGAGGGGACGTTCAACGAGGCTTCGCATGCTCACGGCCGGAGTCGGCGCGGCTGTTGTGCTCCTGGGCTGGGCCGTGCCCGCCCAGGCGGCCGGACAGCCCAGTCCTGGAATCACCAGCGGGGTTGTGACGCCCGAGGAAGAAGCACGCAACAACGAGAACCTGGCCAGGTCCGAAGGAGAGGTCACCGTTCTCCACCGCGGCCAGAAGGTGAAGATCAGCACCGCCTGGGCACAGGGCGCCCAGACGTGCGTCGAGCTCGCCGCAGGCGACAACCGCTGTTTCGACTCCGACAAGGAGGCCGACTTGGCCACGGCCACGTTCGACTCCGCCCGACCGGCGTCCCAGGACGGCCAGGCGGTAGACGCGGCAGGCCAGGTGCCGGCCGTCGTGACCGGGACCGCGTCGTGCGCGTCTGGCTGGGTCTGCCTGTGGAACCACATCAACTACGACGGCCGCAAGCTGCAGTGGTCCGATGCCGGTTAGAAGAACCTTGCCGACTGGTCCTTCCGTGACCAGGCCAGCTCTGCCTGTAACGGCAAGAGCCAGGGCGGCTTCACGCTCGTCGACGCCCGCGACTTCGTACTCGACCAGGAGCTGATTCTCGGGGCCGGAGGCTGCAACAGCAACTTCACGAACATCGGTTACCCGTACGGCGGTTGCTGGAACGACTAGGCCGACTACATTCAGGACTGACCGTGACAGGGCCCCCGTGCCGCCCGGCGGCGTGGGGGCCACACCCTTTTCCAGGAGACTCGTTGAATCGCACGACCGCCACCATCGCCACGGCAACAGCCGCCGCTGCCCTGCTTCTCACCTCCTGCGGACCAGCCACCGAGGCCACAGCCACACATCAGCCGGTCTTCGCGCCTACAGTGATGCCTTCCGCGAGCGGCGCCGAGGTCGGGGCTGCGGAGTTCACCCGGTTCGTACAGGAAAGCGGGACCCCGGAACAGCGAGCGGCGGTGGTCGGGCACATCTCCAAGGTCGCCCGGTCCATCCCCCAAGGGGATCACCGGAACAGCTACATCGCCACCGACTTCCCGCAGTCCGACGACGCGACAACGCGCGCCATCATCAACGCGTACCTGACGTGGACCGGACCGGCCGACGACGCCGCCATGCTCGTTCTCTACACTGCGGCCGGCACGGTCATGGGCGCGGTGGAACTCGGCTCATGGCGCAGCCCCTCACCGGTACCGCCGGGCTAGTAGCGCGACAGACCCTCGGCTTTTCAGACCATAGAGAACCTCGACGGAATCCTGATCGACGGCCGTGTGGAGCAGATGAGCACACGAGCCGCCCCTCTCAAGGGATTGTCAGGTCCCGTATGTCCTGGCGGAATGTCATGGCCGAGGCGGTGGCCGGAGTTCTTCAGCGCCCCGCCCGGTCGGCCCTGACGGCGGGTGGCGCCGTTTTGGGAGTCGGCTCGCTGACCGCCACCCTCCCGGCGTTCACTCGGCCTCGCCAACGCTCTCGGTCGGGACCGCTTCACCCCGGGGCGATTCAGCGCGTCCTCGCTGAGGTCTTCGTCGACGGCAGCGACCTCGCCGTTTACAAGGCTGTGCTCCGACGGCGGCGGAACACCGACTGACCGGGGTGAGCGGAGACCGTCCGTTGCGTGGACGGGCTGCGGTCAGCGAGTGTGGATCAGGGTGGCGAGGGCGGTGATTGGGGGCCAGATCCACAGGCCGGTGCGGGCGATCAGGAAGTTGCGGCGGATGCCGGCGAGCGGGTCGAGGCGGCGGAAGGCGATGTCCGAGCGGTCGCGCTCGATGCCGGACTCGGCCAGCAACGTCATCCTCAGGCCTGCGCCGACCAGGCTGTTCACGAGGTGCAGGCTGTCCATCCGGTGCGGAACCCGGGAGGACGAATCCGGCCATCTCGCACACCCGGTGGACCAGCGGCCCTGGCAGCGGACCGTCCCGGACCCGGCGGGCCGACCGTGCCGTCAGGAGAGCGCGGCCGGACGGAGGCGGAGCCGGGCCGGTGATGCCAGGCCGATCGCGGTCCAGGCGGTGAGCACCGCCGCGCCGCCCAGCTTCGTCAGCTGGAAGGCGGCCCCACGCGCCGCGATCCGCCCGGCGGAGGCCATCGCGGTCGCGGCGAGCAGCAGGGCGCCGCCAGCCCAGCCGCCGCCGCGACCGCCGCTGAGAGCACCCTCACCGCTCCCCGTCCACCAGCGCGTGCGCGCGGACCGGGAAGGTGCCCATGCCCTCGACGGCCGGCGGCGCGGCGAAGAACCGGAAGCCGGACGGCGGCAGCTGCTCCAGGCCGCGCAGGTGCTCCACCACCGGGATGCCGGCCGCCAGCAGCGCGGTGTGCGCGGGGCGGGTGCCGTCGGCGGTGTCGTCGATGTTCACCGAGTCGATGCCGACCAGCGCCGGGCCCTGCTCGGCGAGCCAGGCGGCGGCGTCCGCCGTCACGAAGGGGTGCCCGCTGCCGTAGGCGTCCGTCCCCCAGTGCCGGTCCCAGCCGGTGTGGATCAGGACGGCCCGGCCGGTGACCTCGTGCGGGAGAAGCAGGCTGCGGTCGATCGCGCGCCCCGGCGCGCCGTCGAGCCGGACCACCAGGCCGGGCAGGTCGGTCAGCCGCTCCAGCGGCACAGCGGAGAGGTCCGGGCCCTCGCTGAAGCGGTGGAACGGGGTGTCCACGTAGGTGCCGGTGTTGGCCACCATCGAGATCCTGGCGATGTTGAACTCGGTGCCGGGGGAGTAGAGTTCGCGCGAGGCGTGCCGGGAGAGGTGGTCGCTGATCTCCGGGCCGGGCAGGCCGGGGTAGGTCACCATGCCCGGGCGGATCGGGTGGCTGAGGTCCACGATTCGGCGTTCGGTGGCGGCCCCGCCAGCGGCCGTGCCACGCGAGCCCTTGTGCGGCTCGCGCAGGACCTCCCGGTTCGTGATCCGTACCACCTCGACCATCAGCAGGCCGAGGTGGCGCACCAGCAGTTCGCCGAGCTCGCCGTCCTCGATCTCCGGCCCGGGGATGTCCAGCCGGAACCCCTGGGTCTGCAGGCCGCCGCCGTTGGCGAAGCCCACCTCGGCGTCGAACCGCACCCGCCACTGCTCACTCGTATCGGTCATGCCTCGATGGTCAGTGAAGGACAGCCTGCGGGCAAGCAAGAATTTCTGAAGTACCGCTACAGCTCTGCAGCATGATATTCGGCCCCTGGCGTCTGCGCGCCCTGCGCGCCCTGCGCGCCGTGGCCCTGCGCGGCGGCGTCGTGGACGCCGCACGGCTGCCGCACCTCACCACCTCCGCTGTCTCCCCGCAACTCGCCCAACTGGAGGGGGAGATCGACCAGCCGGTGGTGGACCGCTCGTGCTGGCGGGCCCCGCTCCCTCGTTCGAAGGAGCGGGGCCGGTGTCACGGCTACCGCGCGCCGGCCGCGCGGGCGGTGTGGACGGTGACGGCGGTGAGGTAGAAGGCGTCCGGGCGGGTCAGGATGCCGGTGGGGGCCTCGGGGTCGAGCAGGGCGTCGAGGACCGCCCGGTCGTCGGCGTCCAGCTGCTCGGCCGGCTGGTCCCGGCGGCGGGTGAGACTGACGTGCAGGTACTCGCGGGCCGGCCCGTCCAGCGGGGCCGGACGGTCGGCCAGGAACGTCGGCGTCCCGCTCGGGACGAGGCCCGCCGCGGCCAGCATGGCCGGCCAGTCCTCCACCGTGGCGACCGAGCCGGGCAGTTCGGCCCGCATGCCGCTGAAGGTGTCCTCGTGGGCGGCGTCCAGCCGGGCCTGGAGTCCCGGCGGCCGAGCCCGAGGTCGCGGGGGAGGAAGCGCGCGGGCAGACCGCGCCCTGCCGGTCAGCGCTGTGTGTCGCTGAACGGTGGTGTCGTGTCTGTACTGAAGGGCAGTGTCGCAGCCTGGCGAGGTTCCGAACCGTTGTGACCGCCACGGGCCTGCCGACCCGGGAGTCGTAGGCCTCCCACACGACACCGAATCCGCCCCGGCCGAGCTCGCGGACCAACCGGTACCGCCCGTCGAGCACATCCCCCGCTCGCACCCAACCCCCCGCCGGTCCACCCTGGCCCAGGGCCCGCGGCATACGGGCCGGCGGCGCCCCTCCGGGAGGGATTCGGGCGACCCGCGGCCGCCGACCTGTGTGAGACGGGCGGAGAGCTCGCGTCGCCGGGCACGAGTGGACTACCGCACGGCAGAACGACGACTTCCGACCGGGCGAGCGGCGGTGGAGTTCCAGGACATGGTGCCGGTTCGGTTCAGGCCGGGGGAGTCGGGGCGCTGGTTGCCACCTGGCGCAGAAGTTCGGTGTTGGTGGTGGTCTGCTTGAGGCGGTTCAGGAGCAGTTCCGCGGCCGGCTGGAGGTCGAGGTTTCCCAGGACACGGCGCAGGGTCCGGGCGGCGGGGGTGCGGGTGTGGCCGAGGAGGAGTTCCTCGCGGCGGGTGCCGGAGGCCCGGACGTCGACGGCGGGGAAGAGGCGCTTGTCGGCGAGGCGGCGGTCGAGGCGCAGCTCCATGTTGCCGGTGCTCTTGAACTCCTCGAAGATCAGGTCGTCCATGCGGGAGCCGGTGTCGACGAGGGCGGTGGCCAGGATGGTCAGCGAGCCGCCGTTCTCGACGTTGCGGGCCGCGCCGAAGAGTTTCTTCGGGCGCTGGATGGCGGTGGCGTCCAGGCCGCCGCTGAGGGTTCGTCCGTGGGCGGGTGCGGCGGCGTTGTGGGCGCGGGTGAGGCGGGTGACGGAGTCGAGCAGGACCACCACGTCGTGGCCGAGTTCGACGAGTCGCTTGGCGCGCTCGACGGCGAGTTCGGCGACGGCGATGTGCTCGCGGGCGGGCCGGTCGAAGGTGGAGGCGATGACTTCGCCCTTGACCGAGCGCCTCATGTCGGTGACCTCCTCCGGACGCTCGTCGACCAGGACGACCATCAGGTGCGTCTCGGGGTGGTTGTGGGCGATCGCCGCCGCGATCCTCTGCACGACCATCGTCTTGCCGGCCTTGGGCGGTGCCACGATCAGACCGCGCTGGCCCTTTCCGATCGGGGCCACCAGGTCGAGGACCCGGCCGATCAGCTCGCGCGGGCCGGTCTCCAGGCGCAGGTGCTGCTGCGGGTACAGCGGCGTCAGGTCGTTGAACGCGGGCCGGGGCGGGAGGTTGTCGGCGGGGCGGCCGTTGACCGTGTCGATGCGCTCCAGGAGCGGGCGGCGGTCGCCGCTGTGCGGGCGTGCGGCGCCGGTCAGGACGTCGCCGGAGCGCAGGCCGAGAGCGCGCAGCTGGCGGGCGGGCACGTGCAGGTCGGTGGGGCCGGGGAGGTAGCCGGAGGTCCGCAGGACGGCGTTCCCGTCGTGGACGTCCAGCACTCCGGAGGCCGGGACGAGGCCGCTCCCCGCGGTGGTGGCGGGCTGCGCCGGCCGGCCGGCGCGGTCGCGGGTTCGCTGAGGCGGCAGTGCGGGGCGGGCCCCCGGGCTTTCGGTGTCGGCGGGCCTGGGACCGGGACCGGTCGTGGGCGGGGTCGGCCGGCCGGCGAGGCGCTTGGCGGTGATTGCCTCGACGAGTTCGCCCTTGCGCAGGCGGGAGGCGCCCGGGACGCTCAGGGCGGAGGCGAGTCGATGGAGGTCGGCCTTCAGCAGGCTGTCCAGCGGCGTGGTGGTCGAGGGTTCGGTGGTGGTCGTCACGAGATTGGTACTCCTGTTGAGTCAGAGGGTGTCTGGCGGCACTGGGCGGGCCGGACGCGGCGTGGAGCGGCGCGGTTGGTGGCGCTGCCGGCTGGGTGCGGAGCTCGGGAACGAGTTCGGCCGGAGCGCCCGGACCCTGGCGGTTGTGTCCGCGGGTGGCGGTCCGGCGCTCCAGCGCCCCGGTGTGGGCGAGGGAGGTGAGCACGCGGGATTCACCGTCTGCCAGGAGCGCGGATCTTTCCCGGGAAGCGGCCACTGCGGGGCGGCGCTCATGTACTGCCGATGTGCCTGGCCGGGAGGGCGGGGAGCGTCGGTCTGCCTGCTATCCGGAGCGGCCGGCCGCGGACCGTGTCCGCTGTGCCATGGGGCCAGGTTCCCGCACCGTGAGGTGGGCGTCCAGTGGCTCCTGTGTGGATTGTAGCGTCTCGGGGCGCTGTGGGGCGAGGGGATATCGGCTTGGCCGCGCTCGGATCGATCCGAGCGGCGCTTCCGAACGGTGCCCCGGCCACGTGATCATGGACAGTCTCTCGACCCGCAACGACAGGAGGACCCGTCACTGGGCTCCGAACCACCCGGTTCAGGCCCGCGTGCTGCACGCCCACCGACGCTGGCACGACGCCGACGCCCGCCACCCCGACGTTCCGGCCGCCCAACGCCGCGAACGTGCGCGTATCTGTTCCCTTGATCACCCCACCCCCGCCTGAGAGCCTGAGCCGGCCCAGGCCGCCCCGCACCGCACCGCAGGGCCGAGGAGTCGGCCCACCGAGAACCGGAAGCCTCTCGGCGGCCCGCCGGTCAACCGGACTGGTGGTCCGGACCCGTCACCAAGGCCGGACCACTCCCCGATGGTGATCGCTGAGCCACCTCCGACAGGCCCACAGCAACTCGTGAACCCTTGTGGGTCGGTTCGTGGTCAGCGCCGGACGACCCCATCGCCGTCTACAACGAAACCGGGCCGGCGCCTGAGCCGCCGCTGTCGGAGCTGGAGAAGTCCCGGCTCAACCGACGCGCCAGGCCGTAGCTGCCGGCCGGAGGACGGTCACGTACGAAGCCGGATGACCAAGGCCGCTGCGGCCACGGCCCGGGGTGGGGATGGCCTGTTTCCGCGAGGGGGGCGGCCGGGACCGGGCCGGCCGGGAGGGTGGGCTGTCACCGTGGGTCGGCCGGCGGCGGGTGTTTCGAGTGCCGGCCGGCGGCGGGGCGGTTTCTCGGTCCCGGCGGTGATCGATCGGTGAGGAGTCCTCCCGTGACCGCCGCCCAGGCCTCGCCGGGGCCGACTGTCGTCATTGGGGCGGGAGTTGGCCGAGTGACGGGGACGGTTCCCGGATGACCGAAACCGTCTGTCCAGGTGGGTCATCTGGCGCGTCTACGCGTTGACCGCGTCGCTCCGGCGCTTTTTGATGGTCGGTGGTTCTCCGAACGGCGAGCCGAAGCGGAAGTTGCGTGGGGGGATACATGCGAGGACGTACGAACCGGGTCACAACGGTCAGACATGGACGGGTCGCCCTGAGCGCGGCGGCCGTGGTCTGTGCGATCGCGGCGGCCCTGCCCGGAGCGGCCTGGGCCGGGCCTGCCGGGGGCGTGGGCGGTGCCGGCGTCCGCTCGGCCGGTATCGAGAGGGTCAGCGTCGCGGCCGACGGCACCCAGGCCAACGATGATTCCGCCCGGGTGTCGATCACGCCGGCCGGCGACCGCGCCGTGTTCACCTCGTACGCGAACAACCTCACCCCCGGCAATACGGGGAGGAACGACCGGGTGTTCGTCCGCGATCTCGCGACGGGGCAGAACCGGCAGTTCGACGGGTACGCGTCGGCGGCGCCCATGCTCAGTGGCGACGGGCAGGTCCTCGCCTACCTGGCACCCAGGTTCGCCAACACGGCCCTCTACCAGGAGCATCTGAGCCGGGGATGGACGTCCGCCTACACCTGCTCGCTCTTCACCTGCGAGGCGTCCATGGGCGCGAACGAAAACCACCAGGCGTTCAGTGTCAGGTTCAGGCCGCCGGAGCCCAATCAGCGCGTCGAGGTCCGCAGGCCGGACACCGGGGCCCTGCAGACCGTCGACATCATCCACAACACCGCGGCGGTCCGGCCGTCCATCAGCGGCGACGGGACCCGTCTCGCCTACCAGGACGGCGGTGAGCACGACGTCTTCCTGTGGGACTGGGCCGACAACACCGCCGCCGGCCCGATCGAGGGTCCGGGCAGGGCGGCCGAGCTCGTCCAGCTCAGTGACGACGGCAACAAGGTCGTCTACCTCTCGGGCCCCGACACGTACGTCCACGACGTCGCGTCCGGCACCGCCCTGGTGGTACCCGGCGTGAAGGGCGTCGCCGTCGACCCCACCGGCCGCTACCTCCTGCACACCCCGTCGGGTACGACCGGGCCGGCGCCGCTCACGCTGCGCGACCTGGAGACGGGCACCGACGAGACCGTGACCGACCGCCCCGCCACGGCCGGGATCGACACGGTCAGCGCCGGCGGGCGCCACGTGGTCTTCCAGTCCGCGGCCGAGGACCTCGTCCCCGGCGACACCAACGGCAAGGCGGACATCTTCCTGCGCACCCTGCGCTGACCCGTTCACAGGCCGACGCCGGCCCGGGATTCGCGTCGAAGGTGATCCCCGGCGCCGGGACGACCGCCGCGTTCCGCTCCGAAGCCCTCCGCCATGATCACTGCCCATGGCGGAGGGCTTCGGAACGCAACGGCAGGACGCCGCCGTACCGAGGAACCCGCTGCCCTGGCACGCTGCCGCTTCCCGGGAAGGCGAGCAGACCGGGCGCGCTGCGGGCGCTCGCGTTGCCGGGGGCGGTGAGCGCTGAGGCTCTGGACGTCGAACGTGCCGTCGAACCCGTCGCCCGTGACTTCATCAGGCCGGCGTTCGAGGAGGTTTCCCCGACCGGGCGGGCGTCCGTCACCTAGGCTGACGGGAAGTCAAATCGCCTGGGCTGGGAGTGGAATGGAATCGCGTATCACCATCGCGGGGGCGGACCCGGCGGCGGCCGCCTCGGATCTCCGGTCGCTGCGTGCCTGGCTGCGTCACGAGGATGAGCTGCGGGGGCGGGTGCAGTTGCTGGACGGCGAGGTCGGTCCGGAGGAGATGGGCGGGCTCGCCGAGGTCCTGGTGGTGGCCCTGTCCGCCGGAGGCGCGGCGACCGTCCTCGCCCAGGCGGTGGTCGAATGGGTACGGCAGCGCACCCTCGATGTCACCGTCAGGGTGACCAGGCCGGACGGTGGTTCCATGGAGGTCCAGCTCAGCGGAGTGAAGGCCGGGGACGAGACGGTCGCGGCGCTGCGCCGCTTCATCGCCGAGGAGCAACCGGACGCTCTGCCCGATGCGACTCCCTGACGGCGACCGCTCCCGGATCATCCTGATCGGCACGGCGAACTACCCGGCGGACCCGGACCTGCTCGACCTTCCGGCGGTGCTCAACAACCTGACCGACGTCGCGGACGCCTTCGGCCTGCCGCTGCACGGCTGGTCGACTTCGCAGACCTGTGTGACCATCGCGAACCCGGGCAGTAACGAGGAGTTGGTGGACAGGCTCACCGAGCTGACCGCGCAGGCGGAAGACCTCTTGCTGATCTACTTCGCGGGCCACGGACTGCTGGACAGCGCGGGGAACCTGCACCTTGGCTTGTCCCGCACCCGTCGCGGCAGACAACTGCGCCACACCGCGCTGCCCTTCGACGAGCTCCGGGAGTTCGTCATCGACAGCCCCGCGCGCAAGCGGGTGGTCATCCTCGACTGCTGCTTCTCCGGGCGCGCCATCGACATCATGGCCCCCGGCGATTCGCTCGCGCTGGACCAGATCGAGATCGCCGGGACTTTCGTGCTCACCTCCACCTCCGCCGGTACGGCCGCGCGCGCACCACACGGCGAACGGAACACCGCGTTCACTGCCGAGCTGGTGCGGCTGCTCACCGAGGGGGACGAGAACGCGCCGTTGGACCTGACTCTCGGGCAGCTCTACCAGCTCCTCCACCAGCGGCTGGTGAGAAGGGGCCTGCCGAAGCCCCGCAGGCAGGGCACCGACACCGTCGCAGACCTGGTGATCGCCCGCAACAGGAGCTACCGGCCCGCGACCGAGGGTGAGCGCTGGGCTCGGGCGGAGGGCCGCGGCCAGGAGACACCGCGCATGCTGCTCGACGACGAGGAGTTCCTCGGCCACAACGGGGACCCGGCCGGGGCCGCCCGGAAGTACGGGAAGATCGCGGGCTTGCTGGCCAGGCTGTACGGAACGGAGTTCGTCGATGTGAAGGCGGCGGAGGCGAGCCGGGCCGTGTGGGCCGAGTTCGGCACCGCGCGGGCGGCCTCCCTGTCTGCGCCCGTTCCGCCGAGCGTCCGCCGGATCCGTGCGGTCGGCATTGACCTTGGTACGACGAATTCCTTCGTCAGCGTCCTCGTGGACGGTGAGCCCAGGTTTGTCACCAACGCCGAGGGTACCCGGAGCACGCCGTCCGTCGTCGCCTTCACGAAGGACGGCGAGGTGCTCGTCGGCGAGGCCGCCAAGCGCCAGGCGGTCGCCAACGTCGACCGCACCATCCGTTCGGTCAGGCGCCACATGGGCACTGGCTGGAGGATCGGCATCGACGGCAACGACTTCACGCCGCAGCAGATCTCCGCCTTCGTCCTTCGGAAACTCAAGCGGGATGCCGAGGCATACCTGGGCGAGCCGGTCACCGAAGCCGTCATCAGTGTCCCGGCGTACGCCTCGGACGCCGAGCGCGTGGCAGTCAGGGAGGCCGGCGAGATCGCGGGCCTGGATGTACGGCGCATCGTCGACGGGCCGGCCGTTGCCGGTACGGCCTACAGCCTGGGCGATGGGAGCGATCAGACCATCCTGCTTCTCGACCTGGGCGGTGGCACCCTCGATGTCGCCGTTCTTGAGACTGGCGACGGCGTGGTCGAGGTCAAGGCCCTCGGCGGCGACAACCACCTCGGCGGTGACGACTGGGACCAGAAGGTCGTCGACCACCTGGTGAAGGCCTTCCAGGCCGACCACGGTCTCGACCTGTCCGAGGACGAGACGGCGCTGCAGCGTCTGCGCGAGGCGTCCGAGAAGGCCAAGATCGAGCTGTCCTCCTCCTGCGAGACCTCGATCAAGGTGCCCTACATCACGGCCTCCGCCGAGGGGCCGCTGCACCTGGACGAGAAGCTCACCCGGGCCCGGTTCCAGCAGCTGACCTCGGACCTGCTGGAGCGCTGCAAGGTTCCGCTCCACAACGTGATCAAGGACGCGGGCATCGCCCTCTCCGAGATCGACCACGTGGTCCTCGTCGGCGGCTCGACCCGCATGCCGGCCGTTGCCGAGCTCGTCCGCGAGCTGACCGGTGGCAAGGAGCCCGTCAGTGCCGCGGACCCCGACGGGGCCGCCGCGATCGGCAGTGTCTTGGAGGCCGGTGTGCTGAAGGGCGAGGTCAAGGACATCCTGTTGCTTCGGGTCACCCCGCACTCCTTGGGTATCAGGATCGCGGACGGCACCATGAACACCTTGATCGAACGCAACACCACGATCCCGACCAAGCGCTCCGAGATCTTCACCACCGCCGAGGACAACCAGCACGCCCTGCGGCTCAAGGTCTACCGGGGTGAGCACCAGAGCGCAGCGGACAACGAACTGCTCGGTGTGTTCGAGCTGACCGGCCTGCCGCCGGCCCCGCGCGGTCTGCCCCAGATCGAGATCACCTTCGACATCGACGCCAACGGCATCATGCACGCGTCCGCGAAGGACCTCGGCACCGGCAAGGAGCGGAGGATGACAGTCACCGGTTCTTCCGCACTTTCGAAGGACGAAATCACCCGCATGCGCGAGGAGTTCGAACGCTACCTCTCCCCGCCCCCGACACCGTTGCCGCAGCAGCTTTCGTCCTCCGGCTCCGCACACGATCGACCGGACAATTCCTGAGCCTGTCGTTCTACCTTCAGTGATCAACATGAGGTTGTTCGAGTTCGTCACCCGCATGGGGATCTGCCGGACAAGGCGACGACCTCCGTCTCGTGCTGTGTGATGTCGAGTCGCACAACGGAGCCGGAGGTCGTCGGTGTCGATCGTGTTCCTTGAAGCCGCCGGCCGGCAGACAATCTCGGAACTGTCCTCCTCGTGGAGATCCAGCGCCGGGCGTGGGTGGGGTGGGGGTTGGTGGTGTGTTGGGCCGGCTGTTGTCGCGCATGCGTGCGAGCGGGGGTCGGCCCGTGCGCCGGCAGGGTCCGGGCCCCAGAAGCCGCGCGTGTCAGGCCGCGGGCTTCCAGAGGCCGCGGGCGGCCAGCAGGGGCAGCACGTTCTCGCCGACCCAGTACGCCTCCTCCAGGTGGGGCGTCCCGGACAGCACGAACTCGTCGATGCCCAGGCGGTGGTACTCCTCGATCCGGTCGGCGACCTCGCGGTGGCTGCCGACCAGCGCCGTGCCCGCACCGCCGCGCACCAGGCCGATCCCGGCCCAGAGACCCGGCGACACCTCCAGCCGCTCCGTCGATCCGCCGTGCAGCAGCCGCATCCGCCGCTGGCCCTCCGACTCGCTGCGCGCCAGCGCCTCCTGGGTGGCGGCGATCCGCGCCGGATCCATCCCGGCCAGCAGACGTCCGGCCTGCGCCCAGGCGTCCTCGGAGGTGTCCCGGGTGATCACGTGCAGCCGGATGCCGAAGCGCGGGGTGCGCCCGTACCGCGCCGCCAGATCGCGGATGGCCCCGATCTTCTCGGCGACCATCTCCGGGGGTTCGCCCCAGGTGAGGTAGACGTCGGCGTGGCGGGCGGCGACCTCGGCGGCCTCCGGGGAGGACCCGCCGAAGTACACCTCCGGGAGCGGCTCCGGCAGCCGGGTCAACTGCGCGCCCTCGACGCGCAGATGGGCGCCGTGGTGGTCCACCCGCTCGCCGCGCCAGAGCCGCCCGGTGATGTCCAGGAACTCCGCGGTGCGGGCGTAGCGGCCCGTCTTGTCGAGGAAGTCCCCGTACGCGCGCTGCTCGGCGGACTCGCCGCCCGTGACGATGTTGAGCAGCAGCCGGCCGCCCGACTGGTTCTGGTAGCCGGTCGCCATCTGGGCGGCGAGGGTGGGGCTGAGCTGGCCGGGGCGGAAGGCGACCAGGTACTTGAGCCGCTCGGTCACCTGGGTGAGCATCGCGGTGGTCAGCCAGGCGTCCTCGCACCAGGCCCCGGTCGGGGTCAGCGCGCCCGTGAATCCCAACTGCTCTGCCGTACGGGCGATCTGGCCCAGGTAGGCGATGCTCGGCGGGCGATCCGAACCGGCCGTGCCGGGCACCGAGCCGTGGCCGCCGCCGACGACGTACCGGCTGTCCCCGGTGGTGGGCAGGAACCAGTGGGCGGTCAGCGGCATGGTCCTCAGCCCTCCAGGTCGGCGGCGAACCGGCCGTACCCGCCGTTGTGGTGCACCAGCGGCGGGCCTCCGTCGGTGTCCGCGCCCACCACCTCGCCGACGACCAGCAGGTGGTCGCCGACCGGGGTCACCTGGGTCGTCCTGGCGGTCAGCCGGGCGGCGGCGCCGGGCAGCAGCGGCGTGCCGTGTGGGCCGGTGTGCCACGGGGTGCCGGCGAAGCGGTCGATCCCGCTGCGGGCGAAACGGTTCGCCAGCTCCTGCTGGCCGTGGCGCAGGATGTGCACCGTGAACGCCTCGCAGGCCCGGACGGCGGGGGCGGAGGAGGCCGTGGCCGTCAGGTAGAAGGAGACCAGCGCGGGCTCCAGGCTCACCGAGGTGAACGAGGTCGCGGTGAACCCGGCCCGTCCGCCGGGGCCCGCCACGGTGATGACGGTGACGCCGGAGGCGTGCCGGCGCAGCGCGCCGCGCAGCAGGTCGGCGGCGGGGGCGGCATCCGGTACGGGGGCGGGGGCGGGGGGCGCCTCACCCGCCGGTACGGCGAAGGCGGGGCGTTCGTCGAGCCTGGTCATGCCGGGACTCCTTCCGGGAGGTGGGCCACCGGGTCGCCCGGTGCTTGTGGTGCATCCGGTACGGGTGCGGGGCCGGCGACCGGGATCAGCTGGACGGGAAGGTGCGGACCGCCGCGCAGCCGCTCCAGCCACTGCACGACGGCGGCGGCCACGCTGCGGTGCGGGGCGTCGTTGAGCGCGTCGTGCCGGCCGTCGACGACCAGCAGCAGTTCGGCCGCCAGCCGGGCGGCGTGCCTGCGGGCGGTCGCGGGCGGCGAGACCGGATCGGCCCCGCCGTGCACCAGCAGGGCGGGCGTGCCGGGGGCGGACCGCTCGGCCGCCTCGGCGAGCGCGGCGGGCACGCGCTCCTCCAACGCGCCCGGCCGGTAGCCGGGGTCGCTGCCGAGCAGGTCCCGGTGTACCGGGCAGGCGGTCCTGGCGGTCAGCTCGTCCGTCCAGGCGCCCTCCGCGGCGGTGCCGGTCCGCTGCGCGCCGTCCGGCCGGGGACCGGCCGTGGGGAGGCCGACGAGCAGCAGGCCGTCGGGTGCGGCGGGCCCGGCGGCGGCCAGGGCGAGCAGAGCCCCCGTGTCGGAGCCGGCCAGGACGACGGGCGCGCCGGCCGGGAGCGCGGCGCGCTCCTCGGCGACGCGCTCCGCGAGGGCGTCGGGCTCGGCCGCCTCGCCGCCGTGCGCCGTCGCCACCACCCGGTAGCCGTCGAAGGCGAGCCGGCGTCCGAACCGGCCGTACAGGCCCGGGTGTTCGCCCCGGCCGGGGAGCAGCAGGACGGTGCCGCGGACGACCACGCCGTCGGCCGGGTCCCAGGACGCCGAGGCCGTCGCCGTCGCCGTCGCCGTCGCCGAGGTCGAGGTCGAGGCCGGGGCCGGGGCGGGCGCCGGGCCCGCCCCCGGCGCGGTGCCTGCGCCGGGGACGGCCACCGCGGGTGCGGGGGTGCTCATCGGGCGGCGCCCGCGGGCTCGGCGTCCGGCAGCGCCGTCCGGGCCGCCTCGGCCCGGGCCGTGGCCTCGGCCCCGGCCGCCGCCTCGCGCGCCGCCCGCTCGTCGCGGCGGGCGACCTCCTGGCGTACCAGCGGCAGCAGCTCCCGGCCGTAGTCGATCGCGTCGTCCAGCGGGTCGTAGCCGCGGATCAGCAGCGTGGTGACGCCGAGGTCGACGTAGTCCAGCAGCGCCTGGGCGACCGTCTCCGGGGTGCCGACCAGCGCGGTCGAGTTCCCGGCCGCCCCGGTCGCGGCGGCGGGGGCGGTCCACAGCGCGCGGTCGTGCCGGTCGGCCTTGGCAGCGGCGGCCAGCAGCCGCTGGGAGCCGACGTTCTGCGGGGCGGCGCCCGGACCGACCGGGAGCACCTGGCGCCGCCCGCCGAAGGCGTCCGCCCGTTCCTTGATGGTGGCCAGGATTCCGTGCGCGCGCTCCCAGGCCTCGTCCTCGGTGCGGCCCAGGATCGGACGGAAGGAGACGCTGATGCCGTGGACGTCGGTGCGCCCGGCGGCCTCGGCGGCGGCGCGCACCGAGGCGATCTGCTGCGCGGTCTCCGCCAGCGGCTCGCCCCACAGGGCGAAGGTGTCGGCGTGCTTGCCTCCGACCCGGTAGGCGGCCTCCGAGGAGCCCCCGAAGAAGAGCGGGATCCGCGGCCGGGTGACCGGGCGGACCTCGGAGTGGAAGTCGGCGAAGCGGTAGTACGGGCCCTCGTGGTCGAACGGGCCCTCCTCCGTCCACGCCTTGGTGAGCACGGTCAGGTAGTCGTCCGTCCTGGCGTAGCGCTCGTCCTTGGTGAGGTAGTCGCCGTCGCGGCGCTGCTCGGCGTCGTGCCCGCCGGTGATGATGTGCACGGCGACCCGGCCGCCGGAGAACTGGTCCAGGGTGGCGAAGGTGCGGGCGGCCACGGTCGGGGCGATGAAGCCCGGACGGTGGGCGATCAGCAGGCCCAGCCGCTCGGTGTTGGCCGCGGCGAACGCCGCCACCTGGTTGGGGTCGGGGCTGGCCGAGGAGTGCGCGACCAGGATGCGGTCGAAGCCGGCGTCCTCGTGCGCCCGGGCGAAGCGACGGGTGTAGTCCACGTCGACCACCGGGCCGTGGGCCGGGCGGGTCTCCGAGACGTCGTGGGTGGAGATCATGCCGATGAACTCGACGGGCATGGCGAAAAGCCTTTCATGGCAGTGGTGTTGGGGAGAGGAAGGGCAGGGAGGAGTGGGCGCGGTCAGAGGGTCAGAGAGTCAGAGAGCGGTGCAGGGCGGCCCGGCCCCGGGTGAGCAGGACGGTGTCGTCCTGCGGGGTGTGCACCCGGCTGCACAGCACGTCCCGCAGGTGGCGCTGGAGCGGGTGGTGGCGGGTCAGGCCGTGGTTGCCGGTGAGGGCGACGGCGCGCTGGACGGCCTCCACGGCGGCCCGGGTGGCGATCAGCTTGGCGCCCGGACTCTCCTCGGCGGCCGACTCGTCGCTCGCGTCGACCGCCCCGGCGAGACCGGCGACCAGCCGTTCGGCGCCGGTCAGGTCGACGTCGATGCCGCCCAGCTCGCTCTGGAACCGGGGCAGGGTGGCCAGCGGTGCGCCCAGCGAGGTCGGGGTCCGCTCGTGCAGGAACCCGGTCAGCCAGGACTGCGCGGCGCGGGCCACCCCCAGGTAGAGGGCGGAGAGGCCGAGCGAGTTCCACGCACCGCCGAGCGCGTCCCGGCCGCCGTCCGGCTCCGGGAGGGCCAGTCCGGTGGTGTGGTCGAGCGGGATCCGTACGGCGTCGAGCAGCACGTCGTCGCTGCGGCTGGCCCGCAGGCCCAGGTGGTCCCAGGTCGGTTCGACGGTGATCCCGGGCCGGTCGCCGCGCACCAGGAAGGAGCCGACCCGGGGATCGTCCTCCTCGGTCCTGGCCCAGACCAGCAGCCAGCGCAGCGCGGGGGCGCCGGTGGAGTAGATCTTGCGGCCGGTCAGCTCCCAGGAGTCGCCGCTGCGCCGGGCGACGGTCGCGGGCAGCCCGCCGCGGACGGGAGTGCCGAGATCGGGCTCCACCCGGACGTGGTTGACCAGCGTAGGGCGGACGGCGGACTCGGCCAGCAGGTCGGCGAGCGGTCCGGCCGGCCAGTGCGGGCGGCGGGCCTCGGCGGCGTGCACGAACAGGGTCATCGCGGTGACCAGCGCGACGGCCGGGTCACCGGCACCGAGCGCGCGCAGGATCCGGACGGTGTCGGCCAGACCGCCGCCCGGGCCGCCGTGGCGCCGGGCCACGGTGGCGGTCAACAGACCTGCGCCGTGGACGAGTTCGATGCCCTCGGCGGGGAAGGAGGCGTCCCGGTCGTGCTCGGCGGCGCGGGCCGCCAGGGCGGCGGTGATCGCGGGCAGGCCGTCGGTCGCGGGCGTCGGCAGCGGCGCGGGGAGCGCCCGGGCGGGGGGTGCGGCAGGCATGGGCGTACTCCGGTACGGGAGGAGACGGTCGGTGGGGTCAGCGGGGCAGCCGCGCCCGCCAGCCGGGGGAGTGGTGGCAGGCCACGGTGTGCCCGGTGGGGGCGCCGACCGGCAGGACGACCGGGAGCGGGGCCGGGGTGCCGGGCGGTGGGGACGCGGCGCAGGCGGTGGCCCCCGCAGGGGTGGTGGCCGGGAGCGGGTCGGGACGAACGGCGCAGGCCTGGTCGGCGAACGGGCAGCGGTGGGCGAACGCGCAGGCGCTCCGGTCGGCGCCGCCGGGGTCGGAGCCGTCCTGGCCGCCGATCGACGGGGCCCCGGGTGCCGGGGTGCGCAGCAGTTCCAGGGCGGCCCGCCTGGCCGGGTCCAGGCTCGGTGCGGCGGCGCCCAGCAGCGCGCTGTACGGGTGCAGCGGGTGCTCCAGCACCGTACGGGCCGGGCCCTGTTCGACGATCCGGCCCCGGTAGAGGACGGCGATCCGGTCGGCGATCCCGGAGAGCGAGTCGAGGTCGTGCGAGATCACCACGACGGCCAGGTCCAGCTCGCGGCGCAGCCGGTCGAGCAGCCGCAGCACGTGGTTGCGGTTGGAGGCGTCGAGTGCGCTGACCGGCTCGTCGGCGAGCAGCAGCCGGGGCCGTCCGACGACGGCCCTGGCCAGGGCGACCCGCTGACGCTGGCCGCCGGAGAGCCGGGCGGGGGTACGGGTGGTGAGCGCGGGGTCCAGGCCGACCCGGTCCAGCGCCTCCCTGACCCGCTCCTCCCGTTCGGCCCGGGGCACGCCCGCCACGGCCAGTGGCTCGCCGACCAGGCGGGCGACCGTCAGGTCCGGGTCGAGGGAGCGCAGCGGGTCCTGGAACATGTACTGCACCGTCCCGGCGCGGCGGGCGGCGCGCAGGGCCCGGCCGCGCAGGGCGCCGTGGTCGGTGCCGTCGACGGTGATCCGGCCGGCGGTGACCGGGGCGAGCCCGGCCACGGCGCGGGCCAGCGTGGTCTTGCCGGAGCCGGTCTCGCCGATCAGCCCGAGGATCTCGCCGGAGTGCGCCTCCAGGTCGACGCCACCGAGGACCGGGGTGCGGCCGAAGGCGACCGAGAGCCCCTCGATCCGCAGGGTGGCGGGGCGGGCGGCCGGTTCGGACCCGTCGGTGCGGGCGAGCGGCGCCGCCGGGGCGGTGGTGGTGCTCATACGGGGGCCTCCGTCCGGTGGTGCGGGGCGGTCGGGGTGGTCACGGTGGTTCCCGGGGCTTCGGGGGTCCCGGCTCCCCAGGCTCCGGTGAGCGCGAGGTCCTCGGCGCGGACGCAGCGCACCCGGCGGGTGCCGTCCCCGCCGGAGCCGCCCACCGGGGTGAGCGAGATGCCGCTCCCGGTGCAGTCCGGGGTGGCGTAGGCGCAGCGGTCGGCGAAGCGGCAGCCTGGCCCCGCGGTGCCGGGCTCGGGCGGCCGGCCGGGGATCACGGCCGGCTCGCGGCGGTGGCGCCGGCCGAGGGAGGCGACCTGGAGCAGCGCCTCGGTGTACGGGTGCGCGGGGCGGGCGATCACCTCGGCGGTGGGGCCCTCCTCGACGATCTCCCCGGCGTAGAACACCAGGATCCGGTCGCAGACGTCGGCCACCACGGCGAGGTCGTGGCTGACCAGCAGCAGCGCCAGACCGCGCCGCTTGCGCAGCCCGTCGAGCAGGTCCAGCACCTCCGCCTGGACGACGGTGTCCAGCGCGGTGGTCGCCTCGTCGGCGACCAGCAGCCCGGGGTCGCCGGAGACCGCGACGGCGATCAGGACGCGCTGGAGCATGCCGCCGGAGAGCTCGTGCGGGTAGCTGTCGTGGACGGTCTGCGGGTCGCGCAGACCGACCGCCTCGAACAGCTCCACCGCGCGCCGGCGGGCCTCGTCCCGGCTCAGACCGAGGCGCAGGCGCAGCGGCTCGCCGAGCTGGCGGCCGACGGTGAGCGAGGGGTTGAGGTAGGAGCCGGGGTCCTGGAAGACCGCGCCCAGGCGGTCGCCGCGGACCTGCTGCCAAGCTCGGTCGGTGAGCCCGGTCAGTTCGGCCGGTCCGGTGGGTCCGGCGGGCTCCGCAGCGCCGGGGGATCCGCTCGCGGCGTCCGGTGCGGCGGCGCCGAGGGTGATCCGTCCGGCCGACACGGCGACGCCGGGGGCGAGCAGGCCGAGCACCGAGCGGCAGGTGAGCGTCTTGCCGCTGCCGGACTCGCCGACCAACCCGAGGGCCTCGCCGGGGCGGACGGTGAACGAGACGTCCCGGACGGCCTCGGTGCGGCCGCCCCCGACGGTGACGTGCAGGCCCTCGACCCGCAGTGCGGCGTCGTCCGCGGGCGGGTGCGGCCCGCCGGACGGCTCGGTGCCGGCGGTCCGGGCCCCGGCCGTCGTCGTCGGGAGCGCGCCCTTCTTGCCGGAGGTCTTCCCGGCCGGCTCACCGGCGGGTGCTCCGAGCGCCGCGGTGTCCGTCCGGTCGGCGTCGGCGAGGACGTCGGCGAGCAGATTGAGCGCCCCGATGGTGACCATGATCAGGAAGGTGGGCACGGCGGGCGCCCACGGCTGCTGGGCGAGGAACCCGAGGTCGCTGGCCAGCATGCCGCCCCAGGTGGGGGCCGGAGGCTGGACGCCGATGCCGAGGAAGGTCAGCGAGGAGACCGTCAGCAGGCTGGTGGCCAGGGCGTGCGCGGTGGTGACGGCCACCGTCGGAAGCACCTTGCGCCAGGTGTGAACCCGCAGGATCCAGGCCCGGGACGCGCCCATCAGCTCGGCAGCCTCCACGTACTGGGCGCGGTCGAGCCCCAGCGCGGCGGCCCGGACGACCCGGAAGAACAGCGGCGACAGCAGCACCCCCAGGGCGATCATCGCCTGGTGCAGCCCGTTGCCGAGCAGACCGACGGCGGCGATGGCGAACAGCGTGAACGGCAGCGTCATCAGCGCGTCCACCGACCGCAGGGCGAGCCAGGAACCGGTGGAGCCGAACCGGACCGAGAGCAGGCCGGGGACGACCCCGAGCAGGGCGGCCACCGCGACCGCCTCGGCGGCGGCCAGGACGGAGAGACCGGTGCCCGCGAGCAGCCGGCTGAGCACGTCGCGGCCGAGGTAGTCGGTGCCCAGCAGGTGGCCGCCGCCGGGGTTGTGCAGGATGGCGGACGGGTCCTGGGCGAGCGGGTCCATCGGGGCGAGCCGGTCACCGAAGAGGGCCAGCAGCAGGACGACGCCGAGGGCCGCCAGCGCGACGCGGGCGAGCGGCACCCGCAGGGTGGTGCGCAGCGCGTTCACCGGGCACCTCCCGAGGCGGCGGTCGCCGACGGGACGGGGCCTGCGGCGTGGACGGCCTTCGCACCGGTGGTGGCGCCAGGGGTGGTGGCAGCGGCCGTGCCCGTGGCCGCGCCCGTCGGGCGGGCGCGGCGCCGGGCCGCCGGGTTGAGCGTGAACAGCAGCGCGTCCACGGCGAGGTTGGCGGCCAGGACGACCGCGACGGTCACCAGCAGGGTGCCCTGGATCACCGGGACGTCGTGCTGCTCCGCCGCGCGCAGCGACAGTTGGGCGATCCCCGGCAGGTTGAAGATCCGTTCGGTGACGACGGCGCCGCCGATCAGCACCGGCACGCTCATCCCCAGCACGGTGACGGCGGGCCCGGCGGCGTTGCGCAGCGCGTGCCCGAACAGCACCCGCCGCCAGGACAGCCCGCGCATCAGCGCGCCGGTGGCGTAGTTCTCGCGCAGCTCCGCGACCAGCGAGGTCCGCAGCTGGCGGGCGATCCCGGCGGCGGCGTCCAGGCTGAGCGCCAGGGCGGGCAGCAGGGCGAAGCGCAGCCACTCGCCGGGATTCTGCGAGAACGGCACGTACCCGCCGGAGGGCAGCAGCCGGAACTGGACGGCGACCAGGGTGATCAGTCCGATGGCGATCACGAAGGCCGGCAGCGTGCCGAGCAGGGTGCAGACGGCGGTGACCGCCCGGTCGAGCCGCCCGCCGTTGCTGAGCGCCGCCGAGACCCCGGCGGCGCCGCCGAGCAGCACCGCCAGCAGCAGTGCGAGTCCGGCGATCGAGAGGTCCACCGGCAGGGCGGCGGCGATCGAGTCGGCCACCGGGACGGTGGTGAACCAGGAGACCCCGAGGTCGCCGCCGAGCGCGTGCAACAGCCAGCTGCCGTACTGCACGGGCAGCGGCCGGTCCAGGCCGAACTGGTGGTCCAGCCGGGCGATGTCGGCCGGGGTGGCGGTCTCGCCGAGCACCGCCGCGGCGGGGTTGGCGTCGGAGACGGCGCCCAGGCCGAAGGTGAGCAGGGAGGAGAGCAGGAACACGGTGGCGGCGCCGGCCAGCACCCGCCCCAGCGGGCGCGGTGCGCGCGCCGCCCGGCGTGCGAGCAGGCCCGCCCGCCGGGCGCGAGGGGGCGAGAGGACGGCGCTCACGACGCAGTCACTCCCTCGAACCGCTGGACGACCGTGAACGAGGGGATCGGGGAGACCGACTTACGCCGGGCCAGCAGGCGCGGGACGCTGTACAGGAAGGTGTTGGGCATCGTGCGCACGGCGAGCGCGGTGGCGGCCTGAAGCACCTTCGGGTACTCGGGGGAGTCCAGCGGGGTGCGCGAGATCAGGTCGACGGCGGCCTTGAGCTCGGGCGGGGTGCGCCGGCCGGGGTTCATCAGCCCCTGCTCGCCGAAGAGCACCTGGAAGGCCTGCGCGGCGGAGTCGCGGCCCGCGAACTGGTCGGAGGCGAGCGCCCTGGAGTGCTGGATGTACATGATCTGGGTGGCCTGCGCCGCCGGGATCACGTCGATCGTGGCCCGGATACCGACCTCCTTCAGCTGCGCCTGGAGCTGCTCGGGCAGGCCCTGCGCGGCCGTGGTGGTCAGCGTGAGGTCGACCCCGTTCGGGAAGCCTGCCTCGGCCAGCAGGGTGCGCGCCCGCGCGGGGTCGTACCGGAAGAGGTCGCCGAGGGCGGGGTCGAAGCCGACGTAACCCTTCGGGAAAGGCTGGTAGTTGACCTCTCCGTGGCCGAAGAGCTGGGTCTTCACCAGGGCCTCGCGGTCGATCGCGAACTTCAGCGCCTCGACCACCTTGGGGTTGTCGAACGGCGCCTTCTCGATGTTGACGTCGAGCACCGCGACCACCAGCGAGGGGATCTCCTGGACCTCCAGCCCGGCGGCCTTGGCGGCGGCGACCTGGCTGCCGGGGATCTGCGCCACGTCGAACTGCCCGGACTGGAGGCCGCCGACCACGGTGGCGGCGTCGGGCAGCGGGTGCAGCTCGAAGTTCTCCAGCTTGATCGAGGCGGCGTCCCAGTAGGTCGGATTGCGCTTGAGGACGGCCTTCGCGTTCTGGGTGTACGAGACGAGGGTGAAGGGGCCCGATCCCGCCGGACGGGTGGCCAGCGCGGCGGCGTCCGCCTCGAAGGCCTTGGGGTTGACGATCATCCCGGTCTTGCCGGCCAGCAGGTTGGGGATCTGGTAGTCGGGCCTGGACAGCTTGATCACCACGGTCTGCGCGTCCGGGGCGATCACCTCGCTGACGCTGGTCAGCTGCGGGGCCACCAGGGACTTGGGATCGCTGCGGCCGCGGTCCAGGCTCTTCTTGACGGCGGTGGCGTCCAGCGGCGCGCCGTCGGAGAAGGTCGCCCCGGGGCGCAGGGTGAAGGTCACCGAGCCGCCGTCCGGGCTGTAGCTCCAGGACGTGGCCAGGGCGGGAACGGCGTTGCCCTTCTCGTCCAGTTTGGTGAGGCCCGCGTAGACCAGGGAGAGGCCGTGCACGTCCCAGCCGGCCGAGGAGAACACCGGGTCCCAGGAGGTGGGCAGCGCCCAGCCCCACTTGAGGGTGCCGCCGGGGGCGCCGCCGCCCGTCCCGGCCTGGCCGGCGCCGGTGTCGCCGCACGCGGCGAGGGCGAGGGAGGCGCCGAGGCCGAGGCCCAGGCCGAGCAGCGAACGTCTGCCGAGCAGGGTGCGGTGGGCGGGGGTGCTGGTCATGGCGGTTCGTCACCTTTCGGGCTTCACGCGGACGGTGGCGCGGCGCGACAGGGCGCGGCGGGATACCGGAGGCGGGGGTGTGGGTGCGGCGCCACCGCCCGCTGCCCGGCACGCGGGTCCGGCGTGCGGGTCGGGGGTGGGGCTCGCGGCAGATGGGGACGGCCGGGCGCGGCGGGGTGGCCGGGCCGACGGTGGGCGTGCGGTGGCTCGATGGGGTGCGGCTGCGGTGGGTGTTGCCGCGGTGGGGTGCGATGCGTCGCTCGCCGGATCGCGCGGCTACCGGCGGCCGGTGGCCCGGCGGCGGGGTGCCGGCTGCGCGCGGCGGTGAACCGCGGTGCGCCGGTACGGGACCGGGCCCGGCGCGGCCGGGGGCTTCGGTGGTACGGCGCTACCGGCCGATACGGCCTGGGCGGGACTCGGCGGCGGGGGCGCCGCCGGGCCGGGACGCGGTCAACAACAGAGGTCGCTGCCGGCGCGTCGGTGGCTCATGTAGCGGCGCACCGTGACGCGGTGCGTGGGGTTCATGGGGCACATCCTGGCCAGGTCGGCGGCCTGCTGTCAATGGACACCAAAAGGTGTCTGTTTGTGGCGGCGGTGCTGCAACACCCCCTCAACGCGCCGTTCACGGCGCGCCGCCGCATCGCCCGCGAACGGCCGGTGCCCCGCCGGTACGGAGCGCCGCACCCGCCGCCCGCTGTGACAACGCGCCGACGTCTCGCGGACCGGACGCCGGGCGGGCCGCCCGTCTCGAACCGTGGATGGCCCGCCCGACGCGCCGACCCGTCCCGGAAACACGCAGCCCTCTCCGCAGCCGCCCGGGCGGCGCTCAGCCCGCTCCGCCGGCCCGCCGGACGGACTCCCAGGCCGGACCCGAACGCTCGTCGGGGTGCAGCACCAGCACCCCGTGCCCGGTCGCCACCCGCCGCGCGCCCCGGGGGAGCGGCCCCGCGGCCCCGGCCAACTCCGCCTCGACCAGGCTGCGGTAGCGCTCCAACAGCTCCGCCGCCGTCGGCTCGGGCACGGCACCGGGCCACAGCCCCGGTGCCACGGCGACCACCGCCGCCAGATACTCCTCCACCGTCCGCCACCCCGGCACCACCCGGCACCCGGCCGGACCGCTGAAGACCAGCGTCGGCAGCGCGTAGCGGTAGCCCTCCCCGGTCTCCTTGGCCGCCCCCGGGTGCGGCCCCGGCCCGTGCAGCCCGACCACCTCCGGCCGGGGCCGGCGCGCCTCGGCGCGGTCGCGCCGCACCCGCTCGCGTACCGCCGGATCGGCCAGCGCGGTCCGCAGCCGGGCCTCGTCGAGACCCGGCACCCCGGCGAGCGCAGCCAGGACCCGCTCAGGCGTGTCCGCGGGTTCGCCGAGCACGAAGGCGCTCTCCCGCAGCCGGCGCAGCACCCGCTCGCCGACCAGCGGCCCCTGTGCCTCGGCGGCCGCCGCCGCCAGCGAGGAGGGCCAGCTGCTGGCCGCCACCCAGCGCAGCCGCTCCGCGCGCGGAGCGCCGGTGTGCGTCGCGATCTCCGCGACGTACCGGGCGTACCAGGCGGTCTCGGCCGCCGGATCCGGCGCCGGGTCGTCGTCCTCGTCGAACAGGACGCCGAACACCCGCCGGTGCCTGGCCCCCTCGCCCAGCACCCGCAGCAGCCGCCGCAACCGCGGCTCGGCGCCCCAGGACCACGGGCACATCGGATCGGTGAACTCGGCGATCTCCACAACGGCGTCCGCCGCGTCCGGTACCGTCGCCGCGCCTTCCGCGCCCGTCGTACCGCCACCGCCCGCCGGCCGCGTCATGCGGGTGCCACCTGCCGGGCCGTGCCCACGAGGTGCGCCACGGTGGTCTCCGTCAGGATTGCCACGGCGCGGTCCTCCACGCTGCGCCACACGGCGGGCAGCCCCCGGGCCGGCCCCGGGTAGTCCAGCCCGGCCAGCGGTTCGCCGCGCAGCGTAATCACCTCGCCGTCGACCGCTCGGACCACGTCCAGCAGGGTGATCTCTGCGGCGGCCCTGCCCAGCCAGTAACCGCCCTCGCAGCCGCGCTGGCTGCGGACCAGCCCGGCCCGCCGTAGCTCGCCCACCACGGACTTCAGGAATCGGAACGGGATGCCCTGGGAGGCGGCGATGGTCTCGCAGGTCAGCGGGCGGGACGTGTCGCAGGCGAGCTCGACCAGAGCCCGAGCGGCGTAGTCCGCCTTGGCGGAGATATGCATGGGCCGAGTATCCCCCGGCTGCGGCCGTGCTCAAGTCCCTTGTCCGGTCGGTTGTCCGGTCCGTGGTCCGGCATGGCGCGGAGCGTGCGGCGGGAAAGGACACCTCTTGACATCCTTTCGCCGCCGGGCCTAGCGTCCGAACCCGGCCGGTACGTCGCACCGGACTCCGGGCCACCGCCGTGCCCAGGCACTTGGCCGTCCCGCGGCCACCGCCGGTGCGGGCTCGCCGCCGCCCCGCCCGCGCCCCTCGTCGCGTCCGCAACCCGCCACCACGTCCCCATCCCCATCCCCGACCCCGACCCAGGAGCCGCCATGTCCACCGCCCACCCGCCGCACCACCACCCGGCCGCCCCGGCCGAGTGCTCCGAGGAGGCCTCGGCGCAGGCGCCCGTGGTGACCCAGGCGGGCACCGGCTTCCACCCGCACCTGCACGACGGCGGGACCGCCGCTCCCGGTACCGGCCTGCGGGCCCGGCTGCACCACATCCGGGCGGGCGAGCTCGACGGCGACACCGCTCAGACCGGCGGCATGCGGCGCTTCGCGGCCATCAGCGGACGGACCGTGGGCTCGGAGAAGCTGTGGATGGGGCAGACCCACGTCGCGCCCTCGACCGCGTCCTCGGACCACCACCACGGCGAGTCCGAGACCGCCATCCACATCGTCAGCGGGCACCCCGAGTTCGTGTTCGTCGACGACTCCTCCGGCACGCCCGAGGAGATCCGGCTGCGTACCGGCCCGGGCGACTACATCTTCGTGCCGCCGTTCGTCCCGCACCGCGAGGAGAACCCGGACCCCGAGGTGGAGGCCGTGGTGGTGATCGCCCGCAGTACCCAGGAGGCCATCGTGGTCAACCTCCCGAGCCTGTACGCACCGTGACGCCGCCGCGTCCGGTCCGAGCCTGACGCTGCCTCCACCCGTGCCCCGTCGCCCCCCGTCGCCCCCGCCGCGCGCCGGTCGGGGCGCGCGGCACGGGCGGGTGCGGTGACGTGCCCCGATGCGTGCGCGGAATCGCTGCGTTGCGACGGGTGCGCGCCGGGCTGCCGGGACGGCCTGTGGGCCGTCCCGGCAGATCGGGGCTGTTCGGCGGCTGCCGGTGCCTGCGGTCCTACTTGCAGATGGGCGGGTTCGGGGACGACTGGACGGTGTAGAGGGTGGGCCGACCGTCGTCGGAAGTCGTCACGGGCATGGCGATCGTGTCCCTGGCCGTCCAGGGGAGATGACTGCGGCTGAACGTCCAGGTCCCGGTGATCTTGGTGGCGGCCCTGGAGAGCGTGACCCAGCCGTATTCCCCGGGACGTATCTTGCCGGTGACCTGGTTCCCCACGGCTTCCGAGCCGGACCAGGTCTTCTTGAAGGTGAATTTCACCTTGACGGTGACCTTGGCAATCAGTGATGACAGTGCGCCGGTCTCCAGTCCAAGCTCAACTTCACTGCCCAGTTCGTGGGACCATCCGTTCGTCCTGAGTACCGAAAACGTATGGGTAACGCCATCCGGGTAGCCGTTTTCGTTGAACCAGGCGTCCGACGCGCAGGAGTCCGGCAGCATTTCCGCGGGGGATTCCGATTCCATGTCCCATGAGCATTCATTCTTGTACTTCTGGCACATCTTGGTCGCGTATGTCAGGGCAAGTTCCCGCGGTCCGCGCACGGGAGACTGCTCGTCACCGAAGGGGACCTTCCACGACTGCTCCTCCTTTCCGTCGCAGCCGGTCAGTCAGGTCGGTGTCCCGGGGGAAACCTTCGACTTGTAGGGAGCGAGGCACATCGATGTGCCCACGTTCTTGAACATGAACCCGGTGGGCGTGGGATGGGCAATCCAGTCCTGCCAGGTGCTGGTGGAACCGCACGACAGCAACGACACCGGCGCCTGGTTCCAGAAGCCTCCGGCCGTCAGGCACGTGCCCAGCGACACGTTCTGGATCCGGAAAGTTCCGTCCTGCCAGTTCGGAGTCAGGCGCCAGGCCGTGTTCGAGCTGCCGTAGACCCGGGCCAACCTGACTTGGTTCAACGCGCTTCGCTGGGTATCCACACTCAGCGTGAAGCCCTCCTTCAAGTACAGCCGCGTGCAGTACATGCTCTCCGACGCCGGGCAGGGGTTGCCCAGGAACTCCGTGGCGTGTGCCGTGCCGCTTGCCATGGGAGTGACGGACACACCGACGGCAAGGAGAGCTGTCGCCAGGGACATGAGCAGCAGTCTTAAGACACTGGATCTAGCGCTCGGGGAAGGCGGATTCATGATGTTCCCAGTCCTTGAGTAAACGGTTCCGGATCGCCCCCGTCGGGGACTTCCGGACTGTCGGTGTGGTGGGTTCTTGCGGCGGCCGCGTGGGCACCGGGCCGAGGAGAACGGCTGATCCGGGTAGGGAGCCGAGGCGGATTCGCCGGGGCCTCGTACGCGGTCCCCGTGTGTTGGGCGTATCCGATTCTTGGCCCCGCCGGGACCTCGGGGCAGCGTAGAATCACCTGCCTGGATACCTGTTCCGATCCGTCCGGGGGAGCTCCCCGCGGGCGGTGGCACACCGCGGCACTTGAGCCCTGTCCTCCTCCCGCGCCTCGAACTCCCGGCGTTCCCGGCCCGGTGCCCGCTGGGCTGCCCAGGCGGCCGTGCCGGCGCTGCGCAGGGTCGCGGCCCTGCCGTCCGGCGAGTCCGTGGCGGCGTCGAACGCCGCCGCGCGGCCTCCCGCCTCGGTGACCGGGGAAGAGCGCCGCACTGTTCGGTGGGTGCGCTCCGCATGGTGGTACTCACGGGCGGTCACGGCCCCGCACCGGGCGAAGGTGTTCGGTGTGTGGACGGGCGACGGCCATGGCGGCCTGCCTCCGAGTGGTCCCGAGGGTGGTGTGCGGTGCCGCCGCCGCCCCGCCGAGTCGACGGAACGCCCCGAATCCTCGGTGCGACGGCAGCACTGCGGCGCTCCTGTCCCGGGAGCGTGGGATCCGATGGTCGGCCGGTGGGGGAGCGGCGACAAGACCCGAAATACTGATGGGGCGGATAACGGATTCGTATGGGCGACACACCGTGCCCGCGCCCTCATGGACGGCCATGAGAAATCCCGGATGTGACCCGTGGATTTCGGTTGCGTGACACCTGTGTCAAGTCGACCGGCGCCTGTCTGACGGTCACTCAGAAATTGAGACGCGAACGCTGCCGAGACGTCGCGACACCGCAGGAGCGTGGAGGTGGAATGCCGGCCGGGCCGAGGCTGCGATGGAACCCAACACCTGTGACTGCCTGGGAAGTTGGCTGCACTCGGCTCCTCATGGGCCGACCGCTTCGAGCGGCGGCTCGTAGCTCCTCGCCCACCCGGGCGATCCGTCACGAATTCCTCGGGGAACGCCCCGCCCCCGGAGGAATCGCCGCTGACCGGATCAAGAACCGGCACGACAGCCCACCCCGTTCACCCGGCCCGTATATCACCCCTCCGCACGATTCCACCCACGGTTATTCGGTGCGGGAGTATTGACACCGCCGTTGCGCTGCCGCTGTAGTTCCACTCATTAACCCCGCCCCGCTTCACCGGTTCCGGCCTACTTCTGTACCGGCCCACCGAAGCGGCTGCAGACTCCGGTCCGGCCGACCTACGACGCCCCCACCCAGGCGCAGGGAGCCGCCCCGCGTGCCGCGCACGGTCCGACCCCCACCAGTCGGGTTGCCCGTACCCACCCCACCCCAGCTCGACCACGCCCTTTCCAGGGCCGTGGTTTCTCCGGCATCGCTCGAGACCTCTCACGTCAGGAGAAGACGATGGACGACTCGTCCCCCGCCCCGTCCGATCACATCCGCTCCGAGATCAGCCGCCGGAAGGCGGTGCAGTTGCTGGGCGTCGGCGCGGCGACGGTCGCCGCCGGCAGCGCCATGACCGGCACCATCGGCGCCTCCCCGGCGGCCGCAGCGACGCCGTTGCGCGCGGCGGTGCTGGAGTACGTCGACCCGTTTACGCACGCCAAGGGGCTGCGCATCCTGCTGGAGAACGCCGGCTTCACCGTGATCGATCTGGACCCGGCCGTGGCGGCGGACGCGCAGGGGGTGGACCTGATCGCCTTCGGCAGCTTCGCCAGCGAGGGCCCCCACTACCGCAACTACGTGCAGGCTCAGGCCGGGTCGTTGCAGACGTTCGTCCAAAACGGCGGGGTGGTGCTCGACCTCGCCCAGCCCGACGTGCCCGGCAAGGGCGTCCCCTATCTGCCGAACGTCAATTGGCGGTGGGGCACGAGCGGGCCGTACGCGGTGCGCACCGACGCCGACTTCAGCACGATCTACCCGGTGGACACCGCCCACCCGCTGGTGTCCGCGCTACCGGTGACCTCCGGCCAGGTGCTCACCGGACGCAACAGCACGCACCCCAGGACACCGACCCCCGAGGATCCGAGAACCCAGGTTTCCGTCTTTACCAGCTGGGAGTCGCTCGGTGCCTGGAAGGAGATGCGCGTGCTCCTCGCCTGCGCGCCGGGGGCAGCGGGCTTCCCGGCGGCCCTGTTGGAGGGCAGGAACTCGTACATCGACGTGCCCAGCGACACGGAGGTCGTGGGCAAGGGCAGGTACCTGATCTCCAGCCTCATCATCGACAAGTGCTACGACGCGGCCGGGCAGCCGATCCAGTCCACGGTCGCCATCGACGACAGCCGCAAGTTCTTCAACGCCTTGACCGGATACGTGCAGAAGGCGAAGGGCGGCACCGCGGCTGTCGTGAAATTCACGCTGTCGTCCCAGGCCGGCCCGCTCGTGGGCCACGTGAGCGAGACCACCGCCAGACTCTGGGCACGGCCGGGCGTGGACCCGGCGCTCTACCCGACCTGGAAGTGCGAGGTGAAGGCCAACGGGGTCGTGGTGAAGACCGTCACCGCGGATATCTCGACCGCCAACGACAACACCCTCCTGGTGGACGTGACGGGCCTGCAGGCGAACGCATCGCACACCTACGAAATCACCTCTACGGCGCCCAACCCCCCGTCCGTCCCGATGAAGGGATCGTTCAGGACCGCACCGGTGGCGGGCACGGCTGCCAAGGTCACCCTGGGCATGGGCTCCTGCGCGCACACCATGCCGAACAGCCTGTGGAAGCGGGTCACGACCGAGGGCTGCGACGGCTTCGTGATGCTCGGTGACACCCCGTACGCCGACGGCGGACACAGGGCCATTCCCGGCGCCGCCGTGGGGAGTCTGAGCGTGGTGCGCGGGCACCACCGGGAATTCCTGGCCTCGCCCGAGCTCGCGGAGATGGCCAGGTCGATACCGGTCTGGGCAACATGGGACGACCACGACTTCGGCGCCAACAACGGCTTCGGCAACACCGTGCCGAGCAAGGGCAACTACCGTCAGGCGTTCGTCGACTACCGCGCCAACGCCACCTTCGGCCACGCCACCAACGGCACCTCATTGACCAGCCGGACCGCCGGCGAGGGCGTCTACACCTCCTTCCGGCGCGGCCCGATCGAGGTGTTCCTCATCGACCCGAGGTGGTTCTCCAACTACGTCAACGGCGACCTCACCAACAGGGTCTGCATGGGACAGGTCCAGAAGGAATGGCTGTTCAACGCGCTGAGCGCCAGCACCGCCACCTTCAAGGTCCTCGCCTCGGGAATGACCTGGTACAAGAAGGTGGGCGGTGAGAACGACCACTGGGGCACCTTCCAGGTCGACAAGGACGCGATCTTCAACTACATCAAGCAGAACAGGATCAGCGGCTGCGTCCTGGTCAGTGGCGACATCCACGTCTCCCGCGCCCTGAACAACGGGAACATCCAGGTCGGCTACGACCTGTGGGAGTACGTCACCAGCCCCATACACCGCATCACAGCCGGCAGCACCCACACCGACACTCCCCCAGAGTTGAAGTGGAACAAGGCCGAGCCGTACACCTTCCTCAAGCTGGAGGCCGATACCACCGGGCCCACAGCCACGCTCACCGCCAAGTGGATCAACCGGGACGGTGTGGTGCAGCACACCCAGACGCGCACCCTCACCGAGCTCACCCGCCCCTGACACCCCGGTCGGCGCGGGAGCCCGGGGCGACCGCCTCCCGCGCCGACCACCCCACCCCTTCCGGTCCGACAGTCAAGGAGAGACGCCCATGCTCCGCAACGGCCTGGAACCCTGGCACCTCATCGTCGTGCTCGCCGTGATCGTGCTGCTCTTCGGCTCCAAGAAGCTCCCCGAGGCCGCGCGCGGGCTCGGCAAGTCCCTGCGCATCCTCAAGGCGGAAACACGGGCCCTGCACGAGGACACCCCGCCCGACACCCCCGCCGAAGCCGCCCAGGCCGCGCAGCCCGCCCAGGCCACCGCCGCTTCTGCCATCGCCCAGCCCGGAACCGAGACACCCCCCACCGGCCACACCACACCCAGCACCCCCCACCCGAACATCCCCTGACCACAGCGCCCCGGTCCGCCCGTCCGAACCCGAGGCGGACCGCTGCCGCAGGTGGACACGGCCCTGCGGCAGACGATCGACTCCGCTCGCCGCCGGGCCTGCGGACCCGGCCCACGACCGGACGTGGTCGAGGGGCTCGTAAGCGGCCGAGCGGCCTGCTGGGCGCCGCCATGATCGCCCGGCCGCCGTCACCACCGGGTTCACCCCTCGTTCACGGGCCTGCCGGGGCCCCGTCGGCACGCCTGTTCGCAGGCATGGCGAAGCCCCCGGCCCGAGG
>NZ_JBEXNT010000018.1:0-84422 GCF_040611255.1 Kitasatospora sp. NPDC002965
GGCGTCCGCTTCGAGCGGCGGCTCTTCCACGCCGTCTTCGCCACCGCCGACCAGAAGGAGGGCATGGCGGCGTTCGCCGAGAAGCGGCCGGCGTCGTTCACCCACCGCTGACAACTGACGACCGCTGGCAACCGGCGTACGGCGGCCGGCGGTTCACGGGCGCCGTCGGCCGCCGGCCGCTGCCCGGCGGCCGACCGGGCAGCGGTCACCGGTCACCGGTCACCGGTCCGACTGCTGCTCGGCCGCCGCCCGACCGCCGCCCGTGTTCCCCGGCACCGTGTTGAGCCGGGCGAGTCCGCTGCGTGTCGCGGCGACCACGACCCGGTCGCCCGGCTCCAGGCCCCGGGTACGGTCCGCGTAGTTCCAGTGGTACACCTGCGGGCTGCGGGCCAGCCGGACGGCGAGGACCCGGACACCCCCCGGGTCCTCCAGGTCGTGCCGGTTCAGGCCGATCAGGCCGCTGCCGACCTCGGCCCGCAGTTCGGCGATCAGCAGGACGTGCCGGAACACCGACAGGGTGCCGAGCACCTCACGCCCCATCAGGGCCGCGGCGAAGGCGGGCGCCGAGAGGTAGGACGTCGAGCGGGACGCCGCGTTGTCCAGCGTGGCGTACACGTGATGGGCGAAGTTGTCGTCGAAGAGCCGCACGACGACCCGGACATCGGGCCGGACGGCGCGCGCCTCCAGGGCCGCCTCCAGGTTGGTCGCGTCGTCGCCGCTGACCGCGACCACGGCCCGGCTGCGCTTCAGCCGGGCCCGGCGCAGCTGCTCGGCGAGCGGACCGTCGTCGACCACCACCGGGACCCCCAGCGCGCGGACCGCGGAGATGCCGCGGGCCTGCGGGTCGCGTTCGAGCCCGACCACCGGGACACCGAGGCCGTGCAGTTGGGCGACCACCCGGGTGCCGACGTTGCCGAGGCCGATCACGATGACGTGGTCGCGGGTGCCGGCGCCGGGGTTGCGGGGCTGACCGCGCCGTCCGGAGGCGAGGACCTCGACCATGATGGCCGTGGCGACCGGTGCGAAGGTGATCCCGCAGAAGGTGATCACCACCTGGGCGATCCGCTGCCAGGTGCCGCCGGTGCCCGTCCCGGCGGCGGCGTCGGCCGGCTGGTCCGGCTGAGCCGCGCCGGCCAGGTCGAGCAGCGAGACGTACAGCGACCAGCCGAAGTCGCGGTTGAGGTACCAGAGCAGGCCGAAGGCGAGCAGCACCGCGGCCAGGGCGGTGATCAGCACCAGCCGGAGCCGGGCGCTGGTGAAGAAGCGGAGGGTGTCGAGCAGCCGCCAGCGCAGCCGGCGCCACCAGGCGATCCGGACCGGGGGCTCGCTCGGCAGGGTCTGCAGCGCCGCGACCCCGCCGCGACCCTCGGCGGCGGCCCCGGCGACCTCGCGGGCGGCGCTGTCGGCGTCTGCGTCGGCGGCCCGGTCTGCGGCGACCTCGGCGGACTCCACGGACTCCACGACCTCGGCGGACTCCACGACCTCGGCGGCCTCCACGACCTCGGCGGACTCGGCGGCAGGTTCCCGGGCGGCCTCGCGGCCGGTGTCCCCGTCCCCGGCCCGATCTCCCGCCCCGTCCCCGCTCCCGGGCGTCCCGGCGGCCCCCTCCGCCCCGGCGGCCCGGCGGGCGGCGGCGCCGGAGCGGATCGGCCCGTCGTCGCCGAACTCCCTGGCCAGCCGCACGAAGGACGCCGAGTCGCCCTCCTGCTCGGGGAGCAGCCGGGTGCGGCCGAGGTCCTGGCGGTCGATCCGGTCGGCGACGACGCAGATCCGGTGGGAGTCGATGTCGTCGTCGTAGGCGATGTGCAGGAACCGGTCGCCGACCTGGACGGAGTTGGGGCGGGAGAGCGCGGCGGCGGCGAAGGCGGGCGCGGCGGTCGCGGAGCCGGAGAGCGCGGTGCCGTTCCTGAGCAGCCGTTCGATGTTCTCGCCGAGCCGCTGGTTGAACATCCGCAGCACGATGCGGATGTCGGGGTTGTGGCCCTGGGCGGAGAGCGCGGCGTGGATGTTCTCCTGGTCGCGGCCCTCGACCAGGGCGATGCCCCGCGCGGTCTCGACCCGGACGGCGCGCAGCGCCTCCTCGGTGACGCCGGCGTACTCCACGACGGCGGCGACCCCGTCCAGCTGCTCGATCTGCGGTGCGTGGTCGCGGGTCCGGTCCGGGACGAGGACCACCACGGGCACTTCGTAGTGTTCGACGAGTTCGAGCGTGAGGCGGTGGGCGAGCGCGTTTCCGCCGCAGACGATGTAGTGCTGGCTGATCGGTTCGACCGGAGGGGTCCCCCACCCTTCAGAAGTCATATCGCCGGACGATATCGACGCGAGGCGAGGCGGAGATGGACGTCCGGTGGCCTAGGGGAAACAGCCGCGGGGGGAAACGACGGCGGTGCGGAACGGCCGCGCCCTGAGCCGGGCCGGTCCCCCGAACGGGTGCATCCGGCGGGCGGTGCGCGGCACACGCGGAGATCGTGAGGAACGCCGACCCGCTCCGCTCCCCCAGGAGGACGCCACCGTGGTCTCCCCGATCATCACTCCCGACGGCTCCCCGGTCCGGGGCCCGCTCGGACTGCTCGCCAAGGCCGCCTGGCAGGTCCTGCTGATCGCCGGGCTCGTCTCGCTCGGCCTCGGGATCATCGTGTTCGTCTGGCCGGAGCAGACGCTGCTGGTGGTGGGCGTCCTGTTCGGCCTCTACCTGCTGGTCATCGGCATCGTCCAGCTGGTCGCGGCGTTCGGCACGCACGCCACGACGGCGCTGCGGGTGCTGGCCTTCATCAGCGGGGCGATCTGCGTGCTGCTGGGCCTGCTCTGCTTCCGCAGCGCGGCCCGGTCGTTGCTCCTGCTGGCGATCTGGATCGGCATCGGCTGGCTGTTCCGGGGCATCACCCAGCTCGCGGCCGTGATCTCGGACGCGTCCATGCCCGCCCGCGGCTGGCAGGCCGTCGCCGGGGTCGCGAACACCCTGGCGGGCGTGCTGCTGATGGTCTGGCCGGTCGGTTCGATCACCGCGCTGACCATCCTGTCCGGGTGCTGGCTGGTGATCCTCGGGTTGGTCGAGATCGTGACGGCGTTCCAGGTCCGGAGCACGGCCGGCCGGATCCCCTCCGGCGTCTGACGCCCGGGCCCCGACCCCACCCGGGGCCGGGGCCGATCCACGGATCGGGGGATCAGTGCCAGGCGGGGGCGTCCGTCCCCCAACGCCCCGGCGGGCGCGACCACCCCGCCGGGGCGCCCGCGTACGCGACGGGCGACAGGGCGTGGCGCAGCCGCCCGTACGGCGAGTCGGTCTCGGTGATCCAGCGCGCCGGGTCGTACGGCTCGCCGTTCGGGAGGACGCGCGGGTCGGCGGTGGGCGCGATGCCCTCCAGCAGCCAGGAGGCGGTGCCGGCCAGGGAGTAGCGCAGCCGGCGGCCGCCCGGGCGGGTGGTGCGCTGGTCGGTGAGGGCCCGCAGGACCCCGGCCGCGATCAGGTAACCGGTGCCGTGGTCGAGGGCCTGGGCGGGCAGCACACCGGGGCGGCCGTCGGCGCCGGCCTCGATCCCGGCGATGCCGACGCCTGCCTGGACCAGGCTGTCGAAGCCGCGCCGGCCGGACCAGGGTCCGGTCCAGCCCCAGGCGTTGAGCTGTGCGACGACCAGCCCGGGGCGGCGTGCGAGCAGCGCCTCGGGGGCCAGGCCGTGGGCGTCGAGGGAGCCGGGGCGGTAGCCGGTGACGACGACGTCGGCGGTGGCGAGCAGGGTCTCCAGGACGGCCCGGTCGGCGGGGTCGGCGAGGTCGAGGCGGGTGGAGCGCTTGCCGAGGCCCGTGTCGACGTGGGCGTCCTCGGCCTCGGGGAGCCGGGGTGAGTCGACCCGGAGCACGTCGGCGCCGAGCAGGGCGAGGGTGCGGGTGGCGACCGGTCCGGCGATGACCCGGGTGAGGTCGAGGACGCGGATCCCGGCGGCGGGGAGCGGGGCGGGGCCCAGGCGCCGGGGGGCGGCCTCGTCGACGACCCGGGACTCGACCAGCGGCAGCGCGGTCTCCCGGACCGGCGCGACGGCGACAGCGAGCGCCCCCGCCGCGTACGCGCGCTCCTGGACCGACGCGGCCGGCCGCTGCCGCAGCTCCGCGGCGAGCCGCTCGGGCCCGGTGTCGGCGGGCAGGCCGAGGGCGGTGAGCAGCCGCTCGCGGTGGTGCGGGTAGTTCGCGTGGGTCCGGAGCCAGCCGTCGGCGGTCTGCCAGAAGCCGGAGAGCGGCGCGAAGGAGACCGGGGTCCGGCCGTCGATCCGCAGGTGGCGTTCGCTGACGAAGGCGGTGGCGACGGCGCCGTGGTCGATCCCGACCTCCGGTACCGGTCCGCCGGACCGCAGCGCGGCGAGTTCGGCGGCGGCCAGCGAGCAGGCGGCGACGGTGGCCCGGGCGAGGCGCAGGACGGGGAGCCGGGAGGGCAGCACCGCGTCGGGGCCGTGGAAGGCGACCCGCTCCAGCAGGTCCGCCGGCCCCCCGAGGGCGGCCCAGGCATCGGCGGTGGGCAGGTCCCCGACGGGCACGGGACCGGGGCCGGACGGTGAGGACGTCGAACGGTCTGTCATGAGCGCATTCTGCTCCCGTCCTCAGGCGGTCGCCGTGACACCCGCCACAAGCATCAGCAGGACCGCCGAGACGACGGTCATCCGGCGGGCGGCGGCCGGGTCGGCGCCGAAGCGGCCGCCGAGCCGTCCGCTGGCGTGCGCGACCAGCCCGTAGACGACGGCGCAGGCCAGCACGTTGAGCGTACCGAGCACGAGCACCTGGCCGCCGACCGGCAGCCCTGCGGCGGGGTCGACGAACTGCGGCACCAGGGAGAGGTAGAGCAGCAGGCCCTTGGGGTTGAGCAGCGCGGTGAGAGCGGACTGGCGCAGCACCGTGGCCGTGGGCTGCGGCCGGGGTGCGGCGAGGGCGGTGCCGCCCCGTCCGCGGCGGAGCGCGAGCAGCATGGTGACGGCGAGGACCAGCAGGTAGACGGCGCCGGTGACGCGGAGGACGGGCAGGGCCGCGGGGACGGCCCGCAGGGCCGCGGCGAGTCCGGCGCTGGAGAGCAGGGTGTGGACCGTGTAGCCGGCGCAGACCCCGGCGACGGCGGTCAGTGCGGCGCGCCGGCCCTGGCCGAGGCCGCGGGCGGCGATGTAGAGCCAGTCGGGGCCGGGCGTACAGACCAGTAGCAGGTCGACCCCCAGGAAGAGGAGGAGGGCGTGGGTGTCCATGGCGGTGACCTGTCGTGCTCGGCCGGGCGGGTTGCGGTCACTGACGGTAGCCGGATCGGCCTGGCACGCGATGGCTACTTCGTGCCCGCCTTCACCACCTTTTGGCAGAATATTGCGCCATGGACCGAATTGACCGCAGAATCCTCCACGAGCTCCAGCAGGACGGCCGTCTCAGCAACGCCGAACTGGCCGCCCGGGTCGACCTCACCCCCTCGCCCTGCCTGCGCCGGGTCCGGCAGCTGGAACAGGACGGCGTGATCCGCGGCTACCGGGCCCTGCTGGACGGCGCGGCGGTCGGCCGCGGCTTCCAGCCCTTCGTGACGATCACCATGCGGCACGAGGACCAGGTCACGGTGGCGGAGTTCGAACGGCGGGTGGCCGAGCTGCCGGAGGTGGTGGAGGCGCACCGGCTGTTCGGGGAGCCGGACTACCTGCTGCGGATCGCGGTGGCGGACATCGCGGCGTACGAGCGGTTCATCACCGACGTGCTCTCCGGGCTGCCGGGGATCGCCCAGGTCAACTCCCACCTGACGATGAAGCAGGTCAAGACCGACCGGGGCATCCCGACCGGCGGCTGACCCGCGCGCCGTGGCCGCCGTGGCCTGCGTGGCCTGCGCGGCCTGCGCTCAGAAGGTGAACCGCAGCGACCGGACCCGGTGGTCGAAGCTGGACGGGACCAGCTCCGGCTCGCCGACCGAGCGGATCCCGGGCAGGCGGGTGAACAGCTCCCGGTAGAGCACCTTCATCTCCTGCCGGGCGAGGTGCGCGCCGAGGCAGTAGTGCGGTCCGCCGCCGCCGAAGCCGAGGTGGGGGTTGGGGCTGCGGGTGATGTCGAAGGCGTCCGGGTCGGCGAAGACCGTCTCGTCGCGGTTGGCGGAGCCGAAGTAGAGCACCGCCTTGTCCCCGGCCCTCAGCAACGGGCCGTCGGGGCCGCCGAGCCGGTGGTCGACGGCCAGGGTCCGGCGGAACTGGATGATCGGGGTGGCGTGGCGGACGATCTCGTCGACCGCCCCGCCGAGGTGCCGGTCGAGGTCGCCGACGAGCAGGGCCCGTTGTTCCGGGTGGGCGGTGAGCAGGTGGAGGCCGTGGGCGAGCGCGTTGCGCGTCGTCTCGACGCCGGCGACGAGCAGCAGGGAGAAGAAGGCCCCGAGCTCACGGCCGGTCAGGCGGCGGCCGTCGACGTCGGCGGTGACGAGGGCGGTGACGAGGTCGTCGGCGGGGCGGCGGCGGCGCTCGCGGCCGAGGTCGGCGACCATGCCCTGCATCCGGGCCAGTGCCAGCAGGCCGCGGCCGGGCATCCGGAGCCGGGCGCGCAGCGGGCGGGCGACGCCGGTGTGCTCGGACGCGTGGTTGACCTGGTCGAGGATCACGCGACGGGGCTCCTCGGGGATGCCCATCATGTTGCAGATCACCTGGAACGGGAGCTCGGCGGCGACCGAGGTGACGAAGTCCTCGGGGCGCTCGCGCTCCACCCGGTCGACGAGGTCGGCGGCGACCCGCCGGATGTCGTCCTCGACCTTGGAGATCAGCCGCGGGGTGAAGGCCCGGGAGACGATGCGGCGCAGCTGGGCGTGGCGGGGGTCGTCCAGGTTGACCATGGAGTCCCCGAACAGCAGCCGGACCCAGCGCGCCGGTTCGGGGGTGGTGACGCCCGGTCCGCTGAGGAAGACGGCGGGGGTGCGGCCGGCCTCGACGACGTCGGCGTGCCGGACGAGGGCGTGGAAGCCCTGGCCGGGGTGCCCGGAGCCGGGTCCGCCGAACCGGGCCGGGGCGGGGAGGCGGCGCAGTTCGGCGAAGGCGGCGGCGCGGACGGCGGCGGGCAGCCGCCAGAACGCGGGGTCGGCGAGGTCCACGGCGGGAACGCCGGCGCCGGGCACCCCGGCGTCGGCCTCGGGCGCGGCCTCGGGTGCGGCCCCGGGTGCGGCCTCGGCGTCGGGTGTGGCGGCGGTGCTCATGCCTGTCCTCCTGCCCCCTCACACCCCGTGTGCGCGGGGTCACATCGCGGGGTCACATCTAGCACGTACCGGAAAGGAAGCTGTCAAACCGTGCTGCTGGTACGACTAACGGGTATTCAGGCACAGACGTCGCAAGCGGGACGTCCGTACCGTCATGAACCAGCCACCGCACGGCCCCCGGCCACCCCACCCGTTCCCGCTGCCCACACAGGGCGGTAGTGCCCGAACGGCTTGCCCGGGACAGTGGTGCCCGAGGTGGTCGGACGTGGCGGGACGGGGGCGGAACCGGCCAATACCCGAGGGTGCGGTACTGGCCGACGGAGGCGGGTGCGACGATGAGTGTCATCGTGATGACCGACCGGATCCGCTCGCTGCGCGCCGTGGTCTTCGCTGCGCTCTGCGTAGCGCTGGCCGCCGCGGCTCACGTCGCCATGGCCGGCGCCGGGATCTCCCCCCCGGTACTGGCGGGCGCCTTCGGTCTCACCCTCGGCCTCACCTGGCTGCTGGCCGGGCGACAGCGGGGGCTCGGCCTGATCAGCGTCTGGATGGTGGCCGCGCAGACCGCGCTCCACCTGACGTTCGAACAGGCCGGAACGCTCGCCGGGGGCGGCGGGCTCGGCCGACTGGCCGGGACCGACTGGGCCTCGCTGCTGCTCTGCAATCCGGAAGCCTCTCCCACCGGCCTCTCGCCGGACGACCTGGCCCGGATGGCCGGACTCGACCCGGCGGTGCCACCGGCCGTCACGACGGCAGCCGTCCAGCACCATGCGCACGGCGCGGCGACCACCGCGGACCCGTCCGCGCTGTCCGGCGCCGCGACGTCCGGGGACGGTCTGGCGGCCCACGGGACGGCGGCGCACGACATGGCCGCGCACGGCATGACGCCCGGCATGATCACCGCCCACGTGCTCGCCGCGCTGGCCTGTGCGCTGCTGCTCTGGCGCGGTGAGGCGGCCCTGGCCCGGTTGTTCGAACTGCTCGGTTCGCTGGGCTCGGTGCTCGCGGGCGCACTGCTGGTGCCGCTGCTGGCCCTGTTCGGCTGTCCGGTCGGCCTCCGGCCGCCGACCGCACCGAGAACCGCCGGCCACCGGACCCGGCCGCCCCGGTTGGTGCTGCTCTCGCACGCCCTGGTCCGACGCGGTCCGCCGGTCCTCGCGCTCGCCCGCTGACGCGCCCGCCGCCTCCCCCGACACCACCGGTGTCCGGGGCGCGACGGGCAGGTCGCCCTGCGCCGTTCCGCCGGACACCGCGCACTCCCGAGTACCGCTACTCCGGGGTGCGTCCGGCGCCGCCGCGCCGCCAGGGCCCGGGCCCGGCACGTGCCGCCGCCCCCGCAGTCATGCGGGGCGACGCGGCACGACCGGCCCACCGACGCCGAGGGTGCCGCCCGCAGCGGCACCGCCCCTGTCTTCCCCTCAGGACCTTCCATGCCTGACTACGACGGCGCACCGGCCTCGTCCGGCGCCACCGTCCTACCGCGTCCGCCCGTCGTCCCCCTGCCCGGGACGGCCCGATCCAGCACTGCCCCGGCCCGCGTCGCCCCGGTCCGCGTCGCCGCGCTCCGCCGCGAGGCGGGCGAGGAGCCCCGCGGACCAGTCGTCCGAGGGTCCGTCGATCCGGTCCGCGAGCAGTGGGCCGCGCAGTCGCTCCGCCTGCTCCAGCCAGTCCCGGCACGCCGCGCAGCGCGCGACGTGCTTGTCCAGCCGACGGTCCGGCACACCGGCGGGTTCGCCGTCGAGGCGTGCGGACAGAGCGGTACGGAGTTGCGCGCATCTCATGTGACCATCGTCCCGCACCCGCTCCGACGTGCGACCGCCCGGGTGGGAGGCCGCCGTGGATGACGAACAGCTGACCGCGCTCGCCCTGGCCGCCCGGGAGGGCCGGCCCGCCGACGTCGAGGCCTTCGTCCGGGCCACCCAGCGGGACGTCTGGCGGTTCGTCGCCCACCTCACCGACGTCCAGTCCGCCGACGACCTGGCCCAGGAGACCTTCCTGCGGGCCCTGCGCAGCCTGCCGGGGTTCGCCGGACGGTCCTCCGCCCGCACCTGGCTGCTGTCGATCGCCCGCCGGACCGTCATCGACCGCTACCGCACCGCCGCCGCCCGGCCCCGCTGCGCCGCGCTGCCGGACTGGCAGGAGGCCGCCGAGCGACAGGGCACCGCGCCCACCGCCGGCTTCGAGGACGGCGTGGCGCTCGGCGACCTCCTGGACCGGGTGCCCGCCCAGCGGCGCGAGGCCTTCGTGCTCACCCAGGTGGTCGGGCTGAGCTACGCGGAGGCCGCCGAGGTGGCCGGCTGCCCGGTCGGCACCGTCCGCTCCCGGGTGGCACGGGCCCGGGAGGAGCTGATAGCCCGTCTGCGGGCGGCCGAGACCGGCGACGCGCCTCCGGGAGCGCCCGCCGAGCTGGCCGCCGCCTGCTGAAGCGGTCGGCACGCCACCGGCACCGACCACGTCGGCCGACCGCCGGCACCGCACCGACGCCAGTACCGCGCCTCCGGAGGGCGGCGCGTCCGGAGGCCCCCGGGCGGACAAGATCGGCCACGATCGCCATGATCCGGCCAAGTCATAAAAATCCCTCACCTGTTCGGAACTCACCCTCGTGTGCCTCCGACTGCTGTACCGGACACCGCCGCCGAGGTGGTGTCCGGACGGCACGGGGAACGGACGGAGGATGACCCATGGCAGCGCAGCAGTCGCCCGCCACCAGCAAGGCGGGTGACGACCCGGCGCGGTCGGAGGACCGGTGGAGCCTGGTCCTGGCCGCCGGGCTGATCTCGTTCGTCGCGATGCTCGACATGAACGTCGTGAACCTCGCGCTCACCGACATCGCCGACGCCCTCGACGTCTCCTCGACCACCGCCCAGTGGGCCGTGCTCGGCTACCAGCTCCCCCTGGTGGCCCTGCTGCTTCCCGCCGGGCGGTGGCTCGACCAGGTCGGCATCCGCTCCGCGCTGCTCTTCTCCGTCGGCGGCTTCGCCCTGTGCAGCGCGCTGGCCGCCGCCGCACCGTGGGCGAGCTGGCTGATAGCCGCCCGGCTGGCCCAGGGCGCGTTCGGCGCGGTGCTGTTCGTCCTGATGCCGGTACTGGCCGCCACCGCCGTACGGCCCGAGCTGCGCGGGCGCGCGATGAGCGTGCCCGCCACCCTGGGCCCGCTCGGCGCCGTCCTCGGCCCGGTGATCGGCGGCCTGCTGCTGGACCACGTCGGCTGGCGGGCGATCTTCCTCGTCAAGCTGCCGATCTGTCTGGCCGCCTGGCTGATCACCCGGCGCGACGCCCCGCTCGGCGGGCGCCTGCGACTGCCCGACCGCAGCACGCTGGGCGACGCCGCGCTGATCGGCTCGGCGGTGGCCGCCGTCCTGCTCGGCCTCACCCTGGCGCCCGAGGCCCCGCTCTGGCTGCTGCTCCTGCTGCCGGCCGTGCCGCTGACGCTGTTCTGGCTGCGCCGGCCCGGCGGGAAGCCGGTCGCGGCCGTCATGCGGGCCTCCGGCACCGCCGCCGTGAACGGATCGGTGCTGGCGCTGGCCGCCGGGTTCGCCGCCAACCACTACCTGCTCGCCCAGTACCTGCGCCGGGACGACGGCGTCAGCGCGACCGGAACGGCAGTCACCATGCTGGCCTTCCCGCTCGGCATGGTGGTGGCCGGCCGGTTCGGCGGACGGCTCGCCGACCGCTGGGGAGCCCGCCCGACCGCGCTGACCGGCGCCGCCGTGACCGCCTTCGGCCTGCTGCTGCTCGTCCCGGTGGATACCGGCTGGTCCTCGGCCGACATCGCCTGGCGCCTGGCAGTGGCCGGCATCGGCATGGGCCTCAACGGCGGCCCCGTCCAGGCCCTGGTGATGACTTCCGCCCCGCGGGAGCAGATGGCCACCGCCGGCTCGGCCGTCCAGCTCGCCCGCAGCCTCGGGTTCGCGCTCGGCCCGGCGCTCGGGACCGCCGCCACGCTCTACGGCACCACCGAGGTCGCCGGGATCCACGCCGGGCTCCTGCTCGCCGGACTGCTCACCGCCCTCGCCGTCGTCCTCCTGACCCTGCACCACCGCGCCGCCGGAGCCACCGGCGGCGACAGCACCACCGGCACCACCAGCACCAACCGGACGATCCGCAGCAGAGTGTGACCACCGTCGCACCTCCTCCTGCGCACCACAGATCCCGACCGGAGGAAACACCCGCATGACCGACACCGTCCACGACCCGGCCTCGGCCGGCCAGACCGGCGCGGCAGAGACGACGTCGACGGCACCCGCCGCCGACGCGTCGCGCTGCCCGTTCGGCTACGACGAGCTCCCCGATCCGGTCCCGCTGTACGGGCCGGAGTACAAGAGCGACCCCTATCCGCTGTACCGGCAGATGCGCGCCGCCGGCCCCGTGCACCGGGTGAAGTTCCCGAGCGGTGTGGGCGCCTGGCTGGTGACCGGCTACAAGGCCGCGCACGAGGCGCTCAACGACCCCCGGTTCGGCAAGAACCACGACCTCGGCAACGAGGAGTGGCTCAGGCTCGCCTCGATCATGCCGGAGCCGCAGCACTCGCAGCTCCAGGTGCACCTGCTCCACCAGGACCCGCCGAAGCACACCACGATGCGCCGGCTCGTCCTGGACGCCTTCTCACCGCGCCGGGTGGAGTCGCTGCGCCCGCGCATCCAGGAGCTGGCCGACGCCCTGATCGACGAACTGCCGGAGACCGCCCCGGCCGGCGGCGCCGACCTGGTGGCGGGCTTCGCGGCCCACTACCCGTTCCGGGTACTGGCCGAGGTGATCGGCCTGCCGCAGGAGCTGGCCGTCCGCTTCGACCGCGACTGGGGCAAGGTGGTGCAACCGGTCGGCCCGCAGGACCCGGGCCGACCGGCGTACGAGGGCCGGCTGCACGGCCTGCAGAACTACATCGCCGAGGTGGTCACGCACAAGCGCGCGACCTACGACCCCGCCGGACCCGGCGTGGACCTGCTCGGCCGGCTCGTCACGGCGTGCGACGCCGGCGAGTTGAGCCCCGAGGAGCTCGACTCGATGGTGTTCCAGCTGCTGGTCGCCGGCCAGGAGCCGGTCACCAACCAGATCACCACCATGCTGATCACCCTGCTGCGCCACCCGGAGCAGCTCGACCGGCTGCGGACCGCGCTCACCGCGGACGACGGCGACCAGGCCGCCGGCCCGCGGCTGCTCGCCCGCGCCATCGAGGAACTCCTCCGCTACGACGGCGCGTTCGAGCTGACCACCTGGCGGTTCTTCGCCGAGGACAGCGACCTGCACGGGACCACCGTCCCGGCCGGCGACTCGGTGATCATCTCGCTCAACGCCGCCAACCGTGACGAGGAGCAGTTCCCGGACGCCGACGTCCTGGACTTCGACCGCTCCCCCAACGCCCACATGGCCTTCGGCCACGGTATCCACTTCTGCCCCGGCGCGTCCCTGGCCCGGGCCGAACTCCAGATCGCCATCGGCACGTTGCTCACCCGTCTGCCCGGGCTCCGGCCGTCGGCCGCCGACGGCGAGGAGATCGACTCGCTCGCCTGGGTGCCCGCCGTCCTGGCCCGTGGGGTGAACCGGCTCCCGGTCGCCTACGACAAGCGGTCCTGACCGGTCCGCCCCAGCACCGTCCGGCATCCACCACAGCGTCCCGGCGACCGTCGCCGGGGCGTGGCTCCGCCTGCCCGAAGCCCGTACACCGTTCCGTGGAGGACCAGCATGCCGTCCGCCGGCACTGTCACCAGCAACTCCCAGCCCAGCAACGCCCAGTCCGGCAGCACCCGGACCGGCGACACCGGATCCGGGTACACCGCACCGGACGCCCAGACCGTCGCCCGCATCTCCGCCGAGATCGTCGACCTGCTGCTGCCGCACCGCCGCGCCTCCGACCCGGAGATCGACACCACGCCCGAAGACTTCCCGCTCCAGCTGGAGCAGTTGGCGGACTTCATCACCGCCGGCGACCCGATCCTGTTCACCCTGCCGGGCTTCCCGTGCAAGTCGCCCAACCTCGCCAAGGTGCTCAGCCACCTGCCCGACGAGGGCGAGCGGCTCTCGCTCACCTTCCTCAACGGGCTCTGCGAGCAGATCGGCAAGCTCTACGAGCCGGGCGCGCAGATCCTGATCTGCTCGGACGGGCACATCTTCGGCGACCTGATCCACGTCCCCGACGACCACATCGACGAGTACTCCGACGCACTGACCGCGATGATCGAGCGCGAGGGTCTCGCCCACCTCGCCACCTTCGACCTGCGGGCCGTCCTCGGCGACCTGCCCTTCGACGAGAAGCGCGCCCGGGTGCACGAGAAGTACGCGCCGACCAAGGAGGAGCTGCGCGAGCAGATCCTGACCGACGAGGAGACGGCCAAGCTCTATCGCGGCATCACCCGCTTCCTCACCGAGGACACCTTCGGCTTCGAGGGCACCAAGTCCGCCCTGCAGCGCGACTGCCGCGCCCGCGCCTACGGCGTCATCCAGCGCAGCCGCGCCTGGGGCGACCTGATCGCCGAGCAGCACCCCCGGTCGTTCCGGCTCTCCATCCACCCGCAGAAGGCCGGCGTGCTGAAGTTCGGCATCCGGCTGCTGGAGCACTCCGACGTGTGGATGACCCCGTGGCACTCCTCCGTGCTCCACCGCCAGGACGGTGGCTGGGAGTTGATGCGCAGCGAGGAGGCCGCGAAGGTCGGCCGACTGGTCGAGCGCAACGACCGGCCGAGCCACTACGAGACCTCCTGAGGCTCAGCCGGGGCCGGCAGCGTCGCCGGCCCCGGCTCCAGGCTCGGCTCCAGGCTCGGTTCCAGAGCCGACTTCCGGTTCGACTTCCGGCCCGGCTTCCACCTCGCCCCTGCGCCTGCCGTAGCCGTTGCCGTTGCCGTTGCCGTTGCCGCGAGGGGTAACGGCGCGACCGGGGCCACGAGGTCCGAGTCCGCCGGGCGCACCCGGCCGAGGTCCGCGGCCCCCCGGCCGGGTGCGCCCGCCGGCGTACGGTGGTCGAAGGCGATCAACGGGTCACCGGTGAGCGGGTGTTCGACGACCGCCGCCCGCACCCCGAACACCTCGGCCAGCAGCTCGGCGGTCAGCACGTCCCTCGGCGTCCCGGACGCCACCAGGGTCCCGCGGTGCAGGACGTGCAACCGGTCGCAGACCGAGGCGGCGGCGTTCAGGTCGTGCAGCGCGACCAGCGTGGTACGACGCTGCTCGCGCAGCAGCGCGAGCAGCTCGACCTGGTGCCGGACGTCCAGGTGGTTGGTCGGCTCGTCCAGCACCAGGACGTCCGGTTGCTGGGCCAACGCCCGCGCCAGTAAGACGCGTTGACGCTCACCACCGGAGAGCTGGGCGAACCGCCGGTGATCCGCGTCCGCCATCCCGACCCGGACCAGCGCGTCGTCGACCAGCCGGTGGTCCTCGGCGTCGTCCCCGGCGAACGCCTTCTTGTACGGGGTTCGACCCATCGCCACCACCTCGCGGACGGTCAGCTCGAAGTCCCCGCCGCGTTCCTGCGGCAGCGCCCCGATGTGCCGGGCCGACTGCGCCGGGGTCAGCCCGGACAGCTCCCGGCCCGCCAGCAGGACGCGCCCGGCACTCGGCTTCAGGTGCCGGTAGACGGTGCGCAGCAGGCTGGACTTGCCACTGCCGTTGGGACCGACCAGGCCGGCGATCTCACCCTCCTTGGCGACCAGGTGGACGCCGGAGACCACCGTCCGCCCCGCGAGGGTGACGCTCAGGTCCTCGACCGCGATTCTCAATTCCGCTCCAGTCGTCGGTCCAGCAGGTAGAGCAGGGTGGGCGCGCCGAGCAGGGCGGTGACCACGCCGATCGGCACCTCCTGACCGTCCAGCACGGTCCGGGCGAGCAGGTCGACGATCACGAGCAGCACCGCGCCGGTCAGTGCGGAGAGCGGCAGCAGGCGGCGGTGGTCGCCGCCGAGCAGGAGGCGACAGACGTGCGGGACCATCAGACCGACGAACCCGATCGCACCGGAGACGGCGACCAGGACACCGGTGAGGACGCTGGTCACCGCGAAGATCTCACGGCGCAGCCGGACCACGTCGACGCCGAGACCGGCCGCCGTCTCGTCGCCCATCAGCATGGCGTTGAGCCCCCGGGCGCGGCCCTGGAGCACGGCCAGCCCGAGGACCACGGCGACGGCGGGGACGACGAGCTGCCCCCAGGTGGCGCCGCTCAGGCTGCCCATCAGCCAGAACAGCACGCCCCGGGTCTGCTGCTCGTCCCCGGTCTGCAGCACCAGGTAGCTGGTGAGGCCGGTGAGGAACTGGCCGATGCCGATGCCGGCCAGCACCAGGCGCAGCGGCGAGAACCCGCCGCCGCGCCTGGCCAGCAGCCAGACCAGGGAGAACGCGGCGAGCGCGCCGAGGAAGGCGGCCAGCGAGACGGTGAGCCCGGCCACGCCCCCGAGGCTCATCTCCAGGCCCAGACCGGTCCCGAGGACGATCACGGCGACGGCGCCGAGCGAGGCACCGGAGGAGATGCCGAGCAGGTACGGATCGGCGAGCGGGTTGCGGACCAGCGCCTGTACGGCGGTGCCGACCAGGCCGAGCCCGGCCCCGACCATGGCCGCCAGCAGGGCGCGGGGGACGCGCAGTTGCCAGACGATGAGGTCCCGGGTGCCGGGCGCCGGGCTCTGCCCGGTGAGCCGGCGGCCGACCACCGACCAGACCTCGCCGGGCGGGATGTCCACCGAGCCGAGCGAGACGGCGGCGGTCAGCGCCACGACGAGGGCCGCGGTGAGGACGGCCGCCAGCGGCCCGGCGCGCAGCGCACGGCTGCGGCTGCGCCGGGCGGCGACGGTGGCCGACGCCACGGCCTACTGCCCGTTCTTGACGAGCGTCGGGTGGACGGTGGCGGCGATCTGCCGGACGGTGTCGGCGTTGCGCACCCCGGCGATGGTGGTGGTCTCGGAGCCGATCCGCAGGAAGTGCCCCTCCTGGACGGCCTTCAGCCCCTGAGTGGCCGGGAAGCCCTTGAGGTAGGCCTCGGCCTCGTCGAAGGCCTTCCGGTTGGCCTCCTCGCTGCCGCGGTTGCGCACGGCGAGCTGGATCCAGTCCGGGTTCTTCGCCACCACGTCCTCCCAGGAGACGGGCCGGAAGTCGGCGTCGCAGTCGGCGAACACGTTGCGCGCACCGGCCAGGGTGATCACCGCGTTGGCGACCTGCTTGCCGCAGACAGCCATCGGTTGCTTTGTACCGGCATCGAAGTCGAAGAGGAAGTAGCCGGGCCTCTCTGCTTCGGCAATCGTGGCGGTGGCGGTTCGCACCTCACCGATCTGCTTCTCCATGGCGGCGACCAGTTCCTCGGCGCGGGCGGCGGTCCCGGTGACCGCGCCGAGCCGGCGGATGTCGTTCTCGATCTCGGAGAGGTCGGTCCGGGGCCCCTTGGCCGCCTTCGGGGTGCCGGCGCACGCGGTGGAGAGCAGCAGGACGTGCTGGATGCCGACCGCCTTCAGCTCCTCCTCGGTCGGTCCGGCACCGGCCGCGCCCATCATCGGCATCGGCCCGAAGGTGTCGACGTAGAGGTCGGCACCGGAGCCGAGCAGCTTCTCCTTGGGGATCAGGGCGTCGCCGAGCACCGGCACCTTGGCCCCCTGCTCGGCGACGGCGGCCGGCAGGCTTCCCTTGCCGGGCGGGAAGCCGGTGCCGATCACGCGGTCGCCGGCGCCGAGCTGGAGCAGCATCTCCAGACCGGCCGCGTCGGTGGTGACGATCTTCTTCGGAGCCTGCTTGACCGTGGTCTCCTTGCCCGCGCAGTCGGCCACCTTGACCGGGAACGCGCCGGCGGCGGTCGCCTGTGCGCTACCGCCGCCGTTCGAACCGTCGCTGCTTCCTCCGCCGTCGCTCGAACAGGCGGTGGCGAACAGGGCGACGGCGGCCGCGATACCGCAGAACACGCGAGGGCGCATCAGAACTCTCCTGGTCAATGGTCGTGCTCGGGCCCGTCCTACGAACCCGGACCAGGTAGTCGGCCGTGGTGCCCGAGCGGTTCCCACGAGTTTGCCCGGACGAGCGGCTCCGGATACGTCTAGGGTGGCGCGATGACCTCCCCTTCCGCCCCGTGGACCTCAGCGGGCGCCCCCTCCACAGCGGCGGGCACGGGACCCGCTGACGCGGCGTCGGCCGGAGCGGCGCCCGCGGGTACGGTGCCGGTCGACGATCTGGGTCTGACCGTTCCGCTCGGTCCCGCACCCGTCCGGCGGGTGGTGTCGCTGGTCCCCTCGCTCACCGAGGCGCTCGCCGCCACCGGCCCCGGTCTGCTGGTCGGTGCCACCGACTGGTGCAGCCACCCGGCCGACCTGGCCGTCACCCGGATCGGCGGCACCAAGAACCCCGACGTGGCCCGGATCGTGGCACTCGCTCCCGACCTGGTGGTCGCCAACGACGAGGAGAACCGGCGGCCCGACCTGGACGCGCTGCGCGCGGCCGGTCTGCCCGTCTGGGTCACCGACATCCGCACGCTCGACCAGGCGATCCACTCGCTGCACCGGCTGCTGACGGTCGGCTGCGGCCTGCCGCGCCCGGTGTGGCTGGACGCCGCCGAGTCCGCGTGGGCGGCGGTCCGGCCCCTGCCCGGTCCGCCCCGCCCGGCCGTCGTGCCGATCTGGCGCCGCCCCTGGATGGTGCTCGGCCGCGACACGTTCGCCGGTGACCTGCTCGGCCGGCTCGGCGTCCGGCTCCTGCACGCCGACGGTCCGGACCGCTACCCCGCCGTCCCGCTGCCCGACCTGCTGGCCGCCGGGCCGGAGTTGGTGGTCCTTCCCGACGAGCCCTACCGCTTCACCGCCGACGACGGCCCGGAGGCGTTCCCCGGCCTTCCGGTCGCCCTGGTGAGCGGTCGCCACCTCACCTGGTACGGACCGTCCCTGGTGGAGGCGCCGGAGGTGCTCACCGCCGGACTCGCGCGGGCGCTGCCGCAGTAGCCGGGCGCGGCGGCTGGGCTCGAACGCCGCCTCCCCACCCGACAGTCGGACGATCGGGTCGTCGTACGATGTCGGCTTCTCACCGGGTCGGCCGGTGATGTACGGGGGGACGGAAGCACGTGAGTGCAGTACGGGCGAGTGCGGTACGGGTTGGTGCGGTACGGGTGGGTGCCGTGCGCGGAAGCGCGTCACGGCGAGCGCTGGTGGCGGTCTCGGCGGCAGCCGTGTCCACCGCGCTCCTGACGGGATGCGGCACCAAGCAGGCCGACGAACGGGCCACGGGGACGTCCGCGACACCGGCCGCGGCCACCACGGACGCCTCGCCGTCCGCGACACCGACCCCCACGCCGAGCGTCTCGCCGAGCACCTCGCCGTCCGCGACCGCGTCCACTCCGGCGACACCGAGCGCGAGCACCGGCCCGTCGCCGCACGGCACGGCGTCCAAGTCCGCGAAGCCGAGCCCGACCGCCACACGGTCGCCGAGCACCGGCCCGGCGGCGAACGCTGCCAAGCCCGGCAGCGCCAAGCCCGCCGAGACCACACCCGCGCCGCAGGCACCGCCCGTCACCACTCCCGTCGCGCCGCCGGCCGGCGCCGCCGTCGCAGCCGCCCCGGCACCCACCGCGAAGCCGGGTCCCGTCGCGCCCCCGCCGCCGCCCGCGCCCGCGACCCCGCACGTCCCGCCGCTGCAGAGCAGCTGCACACCGACCAAGCCGCAGCCCGACGACCCCAAGGAAGCCGTCGCCGCCGCACTCACCACCGCCGCCGGCACGTCCCGGACGCTGTTCCTCAGCAACGGCGGCACCGACAAGCTCCCGCCGCTCCCGGTCAACCTGGTGAAGGCGATCGCCTGGCAGGAGAGCGGTTGGCAGTCCGGCATCCTCGCCTGCGACGGCGGCATCGGCACCATGCAGATCATGCCCGCCACCGTGAGCTGGATGAACAGCAAGTTCGGCACCACCTCGGACCCGAAGACACTGAACGGGAACGTGCAACTCGGCACCCAGCTGCTGGACTGGCTGATCGCCTACTACGGCGACTCCTCGTTCGGCGGGAAGTACGACCTCTCCCCCGACGCGGCCACCGGCAAGGCCCCGCTGCTGGACCTGGTCATCGCCGCCTACAACGCGGGCGCCGGCAACGTCCACTACAACACCGTCACCGACCCGGCCACCGGCGCGACCACGGGCAGCCTGGTCATTCCCAACCCGGGCTACGTCGCCAACGTCAAGGCGCTGATGGCGAGCCAGCCCTGGAACAAGGCCGGCTGACGCTCCTCCGGCCGCCGTCCCGCGGAGAAGCGGGACGGCGGCGGCACGGACGACGGAAGGGCCCGGTGGAAGCGGTGCGTACCGCTTCCACCGGGCCCCGGCGCTTCCGTCGTCAGGCGCGCGCCGCCGTCACGGCGGTGCCCAGCGCGTCCTTGATGCGCGGGCCGAGACGGGCGAAGCCCAGCTCCTTCATCGCGGCCCGGAGCAGTTCCTCGTCGCTCCGCCCGACCCCGTCGCCGTCGATCCAGCGCACGATCGCGAGCAGTTCCTCGGCGGAGTAGGCCGTCACCGGGCGACCCGGCGTGAACGCCGGCTTCGCAGCCCGAGCGGCCGGAACGGCGGCGGGCTCCACGACGGCAGGCGTCTCCGGCTCGGCGTCGACGACGACATCCGCCACCACGACCGGCTCGACGACCGGCTCCGGAGCAACGTCCTCGACCGGCGCCTCGACGACCGGGACCTCCTCGGCCACGGCGGGCGCGGCCTCGTCGGCCACGGGCTCGGCGGGAGCCTCGACGACGACCTCGACAGACGCGGTCTCCACCACCACAGCCTCGGCCTTCTCGGCCTCGACCGGAGCCTCGACCACGGGAGCCTCGACCGATGCAGCCTCCTCGACCACCGCGACCTCGACGGCAGCAGCCTTCTCAGCCTCGACCGGAGTCTCGACGGCAGGCTCGGCCACGACCTCGACGACCGGGACCTCCTCGGCCACAACCTCGGCCTCGACCACGGCGGGCGCAGTCTCCTCGACCACGGGCTCGGCGGAAGCCTCGACGACGACCTCGACGGACGCGGTCTCCACCACCACAGCCTCGGCCTTCTCGGCCTCGACCGGAGCCTCGACCACGGGCTCGGCCACGACCTCGACGACCGGGACCTCCTCGGCCACAACCTCGGCCTCGACCACGGGCTCGGCGGACGCCTCGACCGCCGGAGCCTCGACCGCTGCAGTCTCCTCGACCACCGCGACCTCGACGGCAGCAACCTTCTCGGCCACGACCTCGGCCTCGACCACGGCGGGCGTAGTCTCCTCGACCACCGCGGCGGCCGGAGCCTCGACCTCGGTCGCGACCTCCTCGACCGGCTCGGCGACGGGCTCGGTCTCCGTCTCGTCCTCGGCCGTCCTGTCCTCGGCGTGGGTCTCGTCGGCGTCAGCGGCCTCGGCCTCGGCCTCCACGGCGGGAGTCTCCTCGGTCACTGTCTCGACCTCTGCGGCCGAAGGCTCCACCGGTGCGGCGCCGACCAGGTCATCGGCAGCCGGTGACGGAGCGGGGAGAGTGACGACGAGCGGCTTCTCCTCGACGGTCGACTCGACGACCGTTTCGACGGCCGCCTCGGCCTCCGCCTCATCGGTACCCGGGGCCTCGGAGGCCGGGGCCTCGACCTCGACCTCGACCGGCGACTCATCGACGCCGGCCTCGACCTCGGCCTCGGCGGCGATGTCCGCGGCGGTGTCCGCGACGCCGTCGGTCTCGGTGTCCGCGAGATCGGTCCCGGCAGCCGTCGGGGCCTCGGTCTCGACGACGTCGGCCTCACCGGCGGTCTCGACGTCGGCCGCCTCGGCCTCCGCCGTGGGGGCCGGTTCGCCGCTGCCCGCGAGGCCGTCGCGCTGGCCGCCGGCCAGCGCCTGGCGAGCGGTGTAGGCGGCCTCGGCAGCGCGGCGGTCCGCGCGGGAGGCCGTCAGCTCGGAGAGGAGGTCGGCGAGGCCGGCGTCCTCCAGGGTGGCGCGCAGGGTGCGGATGGTGGGGAGGCGGTAGAGGGTGCCCTCGTCCGCGGCGAGCCGGTCGACGAGGTCGACGAGGTCCGGGAAGGACAGCGCGTCGAGGTCCTGGCCGGGCAGCAGCCGGGCGAGGTCGCGCAGGCCGGTGTTGATGGCCTCGAACGCCAGGGCGGTGCGGTGGACCAGTGCGCCGTCTGCCGGCGGGACGGGCAGGGTGCCGGCGGGTGCGAGGGCGGTCCAGGCGCGGCGTTCGACCTCCGCCGACGCGAGTGCCTCGTGCAGGTCCTGCGGGCGCGGTCGGCCGGAGGTGGCGGCGAGGGCGGCGGCCTGCTTGCGCAGCGAGCGGGCGCGCAGCCAGGAGAGCTTGACGCCCCGCTCGCGGCGCCAGGCCCGGTCGGCGGTGGCGGCGACGAGGGTGCCGAGGTCGGCGTCGTAGGCGGCACCGGTGAGGATGGTCGAGGTCCGGTGGACGAGCTGCAGCATCTCGACCAGGACGGCGGTCTTGCCGACGGTGTCCGGTGCGTCGATCTTGACCTCGGCGGCGAGCGCGGTGACGTCCTCCCAGGTCTGCTGGAGGTCGTGACCGCGCAGCTCGGCGAGGACGGTGGAGGCCGCGCGGGCATCCTCGGGGCTGGCGACGGTGTCGACGGCCGCGTACCAGGCGTGGGTGTCGGCGGTGAGGGTGAAGGCGCCGAGGTCGGCGTACCGGCCGAGCTCTTCCCGGAGGTCGGTGTCGGCGGTGACCGCCTGGCCGCGGGTCTGCTCCAGGTCCTTGGCGTCGGTGGCGTCCTTGGCGTCCGCGGCGTCGGCTGCGTCGGCGTTGCGCGAGTGAAGCACTGTCATGTGAGGTCCGGTTCTGGGCGACTGCGGCGGGGCTGGCGTCGAGGGGGACGGCGGTCCGGGTGCGCGTGGGGCCCCGGCGGGAGGGGCCAAGGGGTGCGCGGTCGGGCTGCCTGTTGTGGAGGCCAAGAATACGGGTGCCCGTTCGAGCCTTGCACGCACCCACCGTCCATCGGTCGGGTGTGGCGTGCCATACCGCTCACCTGGCCGCTACTCGGGAGGGCCGGGCGGGTGGTCCGGTGTTCGGCCGGGCGGGTGGTGCGTGGGCGCCCCGTGTGTTCCCGGCCGCCGGATCCGCTCCGTCGGCACCGTGCGGAGCCGGTGCCCGAGCGGCGGGCGGTACCCGCTGCGGCCGAGGGCGGCGAGGTCGACCGGCGCGAGGTACTCGGAGAGCGCGGTCCGGTGCCACCACGCGCCGGTTTCGCGAAGTTCGCGCCAATCGGTGAACCGGTAGAGGTGGAGGGTCGCCCGGACGTGGGTCGGTGGGGCGTCGGGGAAGGGGTTGTGGCGCAGCAGGCGGAGGGTGTCCGGGTCGTTGACCAGCAGTCGGGCGACGAAGGGCAGGAACCAGGGCCGGGCGTACGCGGGCGAGATGCCGGCGAACCACATCAGCCAGTCGAGCCGCAGGTGGTAGGGGGCGTACTGGCGCGGAAGGCGGCGCACGTCACCGGGCTTGCCCTTGAAGCCGTACTCCTTCCACACGGTGTGCCGGGTGACGGCCGGTTCGTCCGTGCCCTCGACCACGACCTCCTGGCGGAGCCGGTTGACGCTGCCGAAGGCGCCGTAGGAGTTGACCAGGTGGAGGCGGTTGAAGGAACGGTTCATGACCTGGCGGCGGGAGACCATGTTCCGGACCGGCCAGTAGCTGAGGACGAGGACGGCGGCGGCCAGGGCCAGGACCAGCGCCTCGTACCAGGCGGGCGCGGCACCGTACGCCCGGGGGTGGGCCGGGAGGCCGAGGCGGGCGGGGTCGACGGCGGCGAGGGCGAGGGCAATGGTGAGCCAGTTGAGCCAGGCGAAGTTGCCGGAGGCGATCAGCCAGAGCTGGGTGGCGATCACGACGCAGGCGGCGAAGGTGGCGACGGGCTGCGGGAGGAGCAGGCAGACCGGGACGGCGAGCTGGGTGACGTGGTTGGCGGCCACCTCGACGCGGTGCAGCGGGTCGGGCAGGCGGTGGAAGAACCAGCTGAGCGGACCGGGCATGGGCTGCGTCTCGTGGTGGTAGCGCAGGCAGGTCAGGTCCCGCCAGCAGCTGTCGCCGCGGAGTTTGATCAGGCCCGCGCCGAACTCGACCCGGAAGACCAGCCAGCGCATCAGCCAGAGAACCGGCGTGGGCGGGGCGGTGTCGGCGTTGCCCAGGAAGGCGCCGAGGAAGCCCGCCTCCAGCAGCAGTGACTCCCATCCGAAGGAGTACCAGGTCTGTCCGACGTTGACGATCGAGAGGTAGAGGACCCAGAGCGCCGCCCAACAGAGGATCGACGCCCAGAGCGGGACGGCGTCGCCGAGTCCGCCGGCGAGGGCGGCGGAGAGCGCGGCGCCGGTCCAGGCGACGGCGGCGAAGAAGCGGTCGCTGTAGTGGAGGTGGAAGAGACCGGGCGACTGCCGGAACGGGACCCGGGCGGTGAAGCGGGGCACGGGCAGCATGCCGCCGGCGCCGATCAGGGCGCGGAACTGGAGGGCGGCGGCGAGGAAGCCGGTCAGGTAGACGGCGGCCAGCAGCCGTTGCACGAGCAGTCTGCTGAGCCAGTACTCGGGTGCCGCGAACCACTGCATGCGGCCCATGCCTACCATCGCCGCCCGTCGCGCGGGGCGCGGGTGCGGGGGCCCGGCGGCCGGTTCACCCGGGCGGTGGCCGACCGGACGGCCGTCCCGGACGGGCCCGGTACGAACGGCGGTCGGTGAGGTCGGCCGGGAATCGACGGTCGGCCGGGTGTCGGCGGTGGGCCGGGTGTCGGCGGCGCTCGGCCGCGAGCTGCGCGCCAGGACCGGCGCGAGGAGGAGAGGGGAGGAGCGAGGAGGAGAGGGGAAGCGCCGGGAGGAGCGGGGTGGCGTCCGGGACCGGCCGCGCCGCCATGGGCACCGTGGCGGGGAGCCTCTCCTCGGGGGTGAGAGGCTCCCCGCCACGGTGGTACCGGCCCGGTGTCAGCCCGGGAGGACCAGCCCGGTCCCTCCGGCGCCGAGGCCCGGACGGACGGCGGGGGCGGCGCCGTTCTGCTGGAGGCGGTCGACCAGGAGCGCGGCGAGCGTGCCCAGTTCCTCCTCGGTGCGGGACTGCGCGGTGACGTCCATGCCGACGGTGAGCACACCGTTGACCTGGCCCGTCCGGGCGGTGCGCAGCGGGGTGCAGGTGAAGCTGAAGATCTGCTGGATCCGCTGGGCCTCGGGCCGGGCGGACTGGATGCGGACGTCGTTGAGCACGGTGGTGCGGCCGGTGTGGTACGCCTCGGAGACCGCCTGCTGGAGGCCGGCGATGCCGAGCTGCGGGTAGGCCTGGCCGATCGTGCCGTACGCCGCGGGGGCGCCGAAGATGTCGGCGTGCTGGGCGTTGGCGTAGCGGATCTCCTGACCGGGGCCGTCGGTGAGCATGATCGGGAAGGGCGAGCCGTCGAAGGCCGCGAACATCTCCTGCTGCTGGGCGAGCAGGTTGTCGCGCAGCCGGATCTCGGAGAGCAGGGCCTCGGCGAGGTGCTGGATGTCGCGCAGCCGCTCGCGTCCCCACTGGCGGGGTTCGCGGTCGAGGACGCAGACGGTGCCGATGACGGTGTTGGTGTCGTCGACGAGCGGGGCGCCGAGGTAGGCGCGGACGCCCAGCTCGTCGACGACCGGGTTACCGGCGAACCGGGGGTAGGCGAGGATGTCGTCCAGGGCGAGCGGCGAGCGCTGGGCGACGACGTGCGGGCAGAAGCCGTGACTCAGCGGCATCTCGCGGGTCGGGAGGTCGAAGGCGATCCCGCGATCCGCCCAGGAGGCACCTCCGTCGGACGTGACATCGGCGGAGTTTGGCGGAATGTAGAGCCCCCGGAACATCTGGCGCTCGTCGTTGATGAAGTTGACCATCGCGATGGGGGCGCGGGTGATGCTGGCGGCCAAGTGGGCGAAGCGGTCGAAGGCCTCGTCCGCCGTCGGTTCGTTGAGACCCAGGCTGCGCAGCCTGCGGGTCCGCTCGGACTCCCCGGCGGCACCCGGGAACTGGCCTTGAGTGCTCATCACATCAGTCATGGCGCACATGTAATCAGACATGCGGCGCTTTCCGCGCTCCCGGCCCACCACATCCAGCTTGCTGATGCTCAGTCAAAGGTGCATGTGGACGGCGACGTGGTCGACCCGGGAAAGCGGGTTGGATCATTTCCCCCTCCTGCGGCCATCTCAATCCTCGGTCGAACTCGGATGATCAGGATCTCGCCAATCGAAGATCAACTATGGAGCACTACCAAGCCACATATGACAATGAGCCCTGCCGAAAACGGTGGTTTCCTTCGGGCAGCGTTGGACATCGCCGATACTCCGCGCGCACCGGCTGCAATGGGGCAACCGGCCGCCACCCACCCCCACGCCTGGGCGACCGGAGCGGATCGGCTGCACGGACGGAGGCACGACCACCAGACGATCCGAGAGGACCCGGGCATGGCGATGGACTACTTCACCGACGAGCGACACGAATACCTCCGAGCGGAGGTAAGGGAGTTCGCGGAGAAGGAGATACGCCCACAGGTGGCCAGAATGGAGGCCGACCGCCGGGTCGAGTTCGAACTGTCCCGGGAGATCGCCCGTCGTGGCTGGATCGGAGTCACCATCCCCCGCGAGTTCGGTGGGCTGGGCCTCGGCCACCTCGCGAAGACCGTGATCGTCGAGGAGCTGTCCCGGGTCAGCGGCGCGATGGGCGCCATGGCCCAGGCCTCGCAGCTCGGTGTCGCCAAGGTCATCCACTTCGGGAACGACGTCCAGCGCCGCCACTGGCTCCCGAGGTTCGCCTCGGGCGAGTCGCTGCCGACCATCGCCGTCACCGAGCCGGAGTCCGGCGGCCACGTGCTCGGCATGACCGGCACCGCCCGGCGCGAGGGCGACGAGTACGTCCTCAACGGCCGCAAGTGGTTCGTCGGCAACTCGCACATCGGCGACGTGCACGGCGTGGTGTTCCGGACCGGCAAGGGCAGCCGGGGCCTCTCCGCCTTCCTGGTGGAGAGCGACCGCCCCGGCTTCCGCACCGGCACGCTCGGCTCGCAGAGCGGCCTGCACGGCTTCAGCTTCGGCGAGATCCTCTTCGAGGACTGCCGGATCCCGGTGGCCAACCGGCTCGGCCGGGAGAGCCAGGGCCTGGACGTCGCCTACTCCTCCTCGACCCTGTACGGACGACTGAACCTCGCCGCCGTGGCGCTCGGCATCCACGTGGCGATCGTCGAGGACACCGTGCGGTTCGCGGAGGGGCGGATGCTCTACGGCAAGCCCCTCTCCCAGCTGCCCAACATCGCCCTGAAGCTGGGCGAGATGCAGTCCCGCCTGATGACCGCCAAGCTCGCCGCCTACCACGCCTCCCACCTGCTGGACCACGGCAAGGCGTGCGACGCGGAGCTGATGAACGCCAAGCTGGTCAACACCGAGTACGCCCTGGACTCGGCCCGCAACGCGATGGAGATCCACGCCGCCCGCGGCCTGCAGACGGAGTTCAACATCGAGCGCTACCTGCGCGACGCCACCCACGTCTACCCGCCGGCCGGCACCTCCGACATCCAGCGGCTGCGGCTCGGCCAGGTGGCCTCGGGCACCTACGGCAAGCAGTGGTCCGCCGAACTGTCGGGCCTGGCCAGCTGGGCCTGGACCGAACTGGCCCAGCGCGAGGCGGCGGCCGAGGCCGCCGCGGAGGTCGGTGCGGTGTTCCGGATGCCGCTGGCCGGCTGAACCGCACCGGCGACGACCGGCCGGGAGCCCGGAGGGGCTCCCTCGGGAACTCTTCCGGCGAAACGGACGACTCTTCGGAACAGGCGCCCTTGACCTGTCCCTGACGGCCTTCCGGCGACCACCCCTCGGCCGCCGGAAGGCCGTCCGGCGTTTCCCGGAGCTCCGCTGACCAGCGGCGATCCCCGGCCCGACGGTCCGTCCGGGAACGGACCCATCCGTCACCGGCCGTTTACATATCGTCAGTTGATGTTGCAGTGAGGGCACCTGGGGCTGGTAGCGTGCCTGCAGTCGGCGGCCGTGCTGCACCCGTCCGGACGGTGACACCGCGTCATCCACGTCGGCGACCCTTCCGGGACCCGCCGGTCGTGGCACCCCCGAAGCCCCGGCCGGTACCGCACACGGGCGACCCCGCCGTTCGGCCCTGCTACAAGGAATCAGATGCCAGGCATATCGGCCCCCCGCACGGGCCACCGCGCCGGCCGGTCCGGCTCCCTCCGCAGCTCGCTCCTCGCGCTCGCGCTGGTCCCCTGCCTCGGCCTCGCCGCCGCCTGGGGCTACGCCGCCTACCTGCTGCGCGACTCCGGAGACACCACCGCCCTGTACGCCGGCAGCGCCGTCTTCGCCGCCGTCCTGCTCTGGAGCCTGGTCCGCGGCATACGCGTCGCGCGCTCCCTCCCGGCCAGGCTCTCCGGCCTGCGCGAGGACACCCTCGCGATCGCCCAGCACGAGATCCCGCAGGTGGTCGGCCGGCTCCAGTCCGGCGAGTCGGTCCCGTCCCCACCCGCCTGGGCCCCCGCCCGCAGGGTCGGCGACGAGGTGCAGCAGACCGCCGACGGCCTCGCCGCGGTCCGTCAGGCCGCGGTCGCCGCCATCATCCACCAGGCCCAGGGGCGCGAGGGGACGAAGAAGGTCTTCCTCAACATCGCCCGGCGCACCCAGATCCTGATCCACCGCCAGATCAGCATGCTCGACGCGCTGGAGCGCGAGCACGAGGAACCCGAGCTGCTGCGCGAACTGTTCGCCGTCGACCACCTCGCCACCCGGATGCGGCGCAACGCCGAGAACCTGGTCATCCTCGGCGGCGCCCTGCCCGCCCGGCGCTGGCGCAACGCCGTGCCCATGGTCAACGTGCTGCGCAGCGCCGTCTCCGAGACCGAGAACTACGCCCGGGTCGTCGTCCAGGGCGTGCCCCGCTCCTCGCTCAGCGGCCAGGCCGTCGCCGACGTGATCCACCTCGTCGCCGAACTGATCGAGAACGGCACCACCTTCTCCCCGCCGTACACCCAGGTCCAGGTCTCCGCGCAGGAGGTTCCGAAGGGCCTGGCCGTCGAGGTCGAGGACCGCGGCCTGGGCATGGGCGAGGACGAGTACGAGCGCCTCAACGACTACCTCGCCAACCCTCCCGAGCTCGACGTCTCCGCGCTCGGCGACGACCTGCGGCTCGGCCTCTTCGTGGTCGCCCGGCTGGCCGCCCGGCACGCCATCCAGGTCACCCTGCGCCCCTCCCCCTACGGCGGGACGCGGGCCGTGGTGCTGGTTCCGGCGGTGCTGCTGGAGCAGGCCGAGCAGGCGGCCTCCGTTCCCGGCCTGCCGGCCGGGGCCCGGGTCACCCGGACTCCGGTACCGGAGCCGCTGCCGGGCCCGGACGCGGACCTGGGCGAGATCGACGAGGAGCTGTCGGGGGCCCTGGCCGGCGTGCTCGGCGGGCTGCTGGGCACCGGGCCGACGCCCGGTTCCGGCGGCGCACCGGACTCGGCGCCGGGCGCGGTCGTGGGCCGGAGCGCGGACACCACCGCGGTGACCGGCGACCTGGGCTACGTCCTCCCCGGCCACGTCCTCCCCGACCAGGCCGTTCCCGGTCCGGCCGTTCCCGGCCAGGTCGCGGGTGGACCGGAGTGGCACGAGGCCCCGCTCGTGGACGGGACGCCCGCGAACGGCGTCCCGGTCGTCGGAACGACCGGCGGCGAAGGCGGTCTCGCCATCAGCGAGTTGCTCGCGCGCTACCCCATGGGCGGCGCACGGGGCGAGAACGACCCCGCCGTCAACGGCGGTCTGCAGGTGGGTGCGCAGATCCCCGGACTGCCCGGTGCGGTGGTCGTCCCACGACCCGTGCTGCCCCTGCCGTACGAGGAGCAGCAGGCGGGCGATCCGGCCGTCGGTCCGTCGGCCGGTCCCGCCGGGCCGTGGGAGAACGGCTCCGCGGAGACTCCCGGCGCCGGCTCCGACCGCGGCGACGGCGGCGGGAGCCACGCGCTCCCCGCCGCGCCCCGCACGCCGACGCACCAGCGGGCCGAGGACGAGGCCACGGAGCACGGCCCCGACGGCGAGCTGCGCACCCCCCGCGTCCTGCCCCAGCGGGTCCGCAACGCCAGCCTCGCCGAGCAGTTGCGGGAGGCCCACGCCCCGGGCGCCATGCTTCCGCCGGTGGCCCACCCCGGCGCCCCGGCCACCGGCCCCGGCGCCGCGGCCCAGGGCCGGGACAACCCGTACGGCCGGACCGGACCGCAGGGCGGAGCCGACCCGTACGGCCGGCCCGGACCGGCGGCCCCGGCCGCCGACGACCTGATGCCTCAGCGCTCGCGCGCGACCATGGCCGCCATCCAGCGCGGCACCCGTACCGCCCGTGCGGCGGCACCCGACTCGGACGCACCGGCCACTCCCTCTGCACCGGCCGCACCTTCCGCAGCTAAGGAACAGCAGTGATGACGCAGCACACCGACACCCAGCGCGACCTCAACTGGCTGCTGGACCAGCTGGTGGCGCGGGTCCCGGAGACCCGGCACGCCATCGTCCTCTCCGAGGACGGCCTGCTGGTCGGGCTCTCCCAGGGCCTGGACCGGGCCGACGCCGAGCACCTCTCCGCCGTCGCCTCCGGCCTGCAGAGCCTCGCCCGCGGCGCCGGGCACCGGTTCAACGGCGGCCGGGTCCGGCAGACCGTGATCGAGATGGACCAGCTGTTCCTGTTCGTCACGACCGCGGGCCAAGGCGCCCGGCTCGCCGTCCTCACCAGCGAGGCGGTCGACGCCGGGCTGATGGCCTACGAGATCAACATGCTGGTCAAGCAGGTCGGTCAGTACCTCACGGCGGCGCCGCGCAGCGACGCCGGCCTGTCGGGCGCGGGTGGCAGTGCGTGACCGTCGACGCCGAAGAGGCCTGGTTCTTCGACAAGGACGCAGGCCATCTGGTCCGTCCTTACGCCATCACCAACGGGCGCACCGGACCGGTCCGTGACGGGTTCGCTCTGATCACCCTGGTGGTCACCGCCGACGCGCGCACGGACACCAGCCGGCTGACGCCCGAACCGGCCGCGATCCTCGACCTCTGCCGCGAACGCCCGCTGGCGGTGGCCGAGATCGCGGCCAGCCTGGACCTCCCGGTGAGCGTGGTCAAGGTGCTGCTGGACGACCTCGCCGAGGCCCGGATGATCCTCACCCGGGCACCCGTGCAGCTCGCCGAGGCGCCGGACATCTCGCTGATCCGGGCCGTCATCGAGGGCGTGCGCCGGCTCTGACCGGCCGTCGCCCGCCCGGCCGTCCCCGCGGCCGTCGTAGTCCCCCGTTCATTCGTGTTCCGTTCAGTTCCCTCCCAGGAGACCCGACGTGACGACCCAGAGCCTGGTGCCGGGCGCGGTCAAGATCCTCGTCGCCGGCGGCTTCGGCGTCGGCAAGACCACCATGGTCGGCTCGGTCAGCGAGATCGAACCGCTCCAGACCGAGGAACGGATGACCCGCGCCAGCATCGGGGTCGACAGCCTCGACGGGATCCAGGGCAAGTCCACGACCACCGTCGCGATGGACTTCGGCCGGATCACCGTCCGCGAGGACCTGGTGCTCTACCTGTTCGGCACGCCGGGCCAGTTCCGGTTCTGGTTCATGTGGGACGACCTCGCCCTCGGTGCGCTCGGCGCGATCGTGCTGGCCGACACCCGGCGGCTGGAGTCCAGCTTCGCCGCCGTGGACTTCTTCGAGCAGCGCGGCATCCCGTTCGCCATAGGGGTCAACTGCTTCCACGGCCGCCGCGACTGCACCCCCGAGGACGTCCGGCGCGCCCTGGACCTCGACCCGGGCGTCCCGGTGGTGCTGTGCGACGTGCGGGACCGCGCCTCCAGCAAGGAGCTCCTGCTCGCCCTCCTCGACCGGGTCCACCGGGAAGCACTCGCCGCGCAGCGCTGACGGGCCGCGCGGCTTCCGCGCGGCGCGGCCACCGACGGACGACTCGCGGCCGGACTCCGGTCAGGTCCTGTCAGGTCCTGACCGGGGCCGCCGGCGTCAGCTCCAGCTCGTACAGGGCCCGGACCAGGGGTGCCAGCTCGGGGACGTCGGCGGCCTTGGTGAGCGTCGCCTCCAAGGCCGCGTCGTGGACCGGCCGGGCGGCCGCGAGGAGCTCGCGCCCCTGCGGGGTCAGCTCGGTGTAGATGCCGCGCCGGTCGTCCGCACAGAGGTAGCGGCTGAGCAGCCCCCTGTCCTCCAGCCGCGTCACCAGCCGGGTGGTCGCACTGCTGCTCAGCGCGGCCGCCCGGGCCAGCTGCTGCATCCGCATGTGCCAGCCGTCCTGCCGGGAGAGGGCGTCCAGCACCGTGTACTCGACCACCGAGAGCCGGTGCTCGGCCTGCAGCGCCTTCTCCAGCGCCGTGTCGATCTGACCGTGCAACGCGGCGAGCGTGCGCCAGCCGCAGGCGCGGATCTCGGCGGCATCGTCCTGGATACCCATGGCTGGAGCCTCTCTGCTGCCGGTCGTCCCTCTGGCGACGGTCCTGCCATCGCCGGTCGTCCACTGCCGGTCGGCGGTAGGACGACCGGTCGAACGTTTCATGTCCTCCCAGTATGCCATTCGGCGCCGTTTACCTGCTCGTGCAAGTACCTCCCCTTATGGCTGGGATGACAGCTGTGAATGGACGGACGCCCCCTCCCCGGCAGGCACCGGCCCGGCGGCGGGCACCGGCCCGGACATCGCGGACGTCCAGGCGGTCGCGCAGAGCGCCGAGGCGAGCTCCTCCCCGTACCAGGCGGCTGCCAGCCAGGCCACGGCGAACGCCTCGTGGTCGTCCGCGATCACCCGGCCGAAGACGTCGCGCGGCTGGTCCGCAGCCGCCGAACGGAGCCCGTCGAGCAGCGCGGCACCGGTGGCCAGACCCGCCGACCGCAGCCGTGCCCGGTCACCGTCCACCGACCGCGCGCCGTCGGCCGTCCGCACGGTGAGGGTCAGCGCGGCCCGGCCTCCGGTCACCGCCTGCTCGACCCGGCGGGTGAGCAGGTGGACCGGGGCCGCGGGGCCCTCCCGGTCCGGGAGGGCCGCCAGGGGGCCGGGGGCGGAAGGGGCTCCGGTGAGGCGTGACGCGCCCTCCGGTTCCGCGCCGGACGGGGTCGAGGACGGGGTCGAGGACGGAGCCGGGGTCTCGGCCGGGAGGACGAGATCCGCCCGCTGGAGCCGCTCCAGACCCAGGTTGACCCGGTCCGCCCGGTCGGTCAGTGCGAGCGCCGGCTCGCCCGGGTGCGGACCGTCCGCCGGCGCCCCGACCGCAAGCAGCCGCAGCTCCGGCCGGGCCGCCCGCTCCAGCCGGCCGACCACCCTCAGCCGCAGCCCGGGAGCGGCGGCGAGCAGCGCGAGGTTGCCCCGGTGGGCCAGCCCCGGGTGGTCGTGCGCGGCGCGGAGCACCACGACGGCCCCGCCGCAGTCGGCCAGCAGTTGCAGTGCCCCGCCCGGCCCGTACGGAACGGCACCGATCAGCGTCACCTCCAGGAACAGCAGCTCGCTCCCGGCGGGCCTGCCCTCCGGGGGCAGCGCCGCCGCCGCGAGCGCCCGCTCCACCTGCGCGGCGGGCGGCTCGGCCCACAGCCTGGCGATCGGCTCCGCCGTCCACGCGGCCCCCGAGGCGCGGACCGCGCGGACCGCGGCACCCGCGCCGAGCCGCCCGCCCGCCGACCGGGTGGCGCCCTGGACCGCCAGACCGGCCCGGGTGAACTCGCGGTGGCTGAGCAGCGCGTCCCCCAGCCGAATCGCCCGGTTCCCGGCACCGACCGCCTGCGGTGCCGCCGTCGTCGGGTCGGCGTGCGGCATGATCTCGGCGATCGTGTGCAGGCTGCCGCCCGCGTCGACCGCCCAGGTGACCGCACCCGCATGGGTGGGCGTCAGTACCGGCTCGCTGAACAGCCCGTACAACCGCAGACCGCCTGCCTCGCCGTACGCCTGGCGGGCGGTGCCGCGCAGGCCGGCGATGCCGACCGGGACGACGGGCGGGGTACCGTCCGGGGCGCCGTCCGCCGGACCGGGCGGGGCAGCGGACGCGGCGTCGGACGCGGCGTCGGCCAGGGCCGCGGTGAGGCCGAGGAGCTCGCGCAGGGCGGCGACCAGGTCGGCCAGCCGGTGGTCCGGCTCCCCCGAACGCGCCGCCCGGACCCGGGTGACCACCGCCACGGCCGCGGCCGACGGCCGGTACAGCCCGGCCAGCCGCGCCCGGTGGGCCGCGCGCAGCAGCTCCGCCTGGAGCACGGCGCCGGCACCGCCCACGCCGGCCGCCAGGACGGCGGCGCCCGCCCGGTGCAGGTGGTGCACGGCGGCCACCTCGGCGGCGGCGAGGACGTCGGGGGGCGCGCCGTCACCGGTCCCGGAAGCGGTCCCGGCAGTGGTCCCTTGACCGGCGACCGGAGTGCCGGCGGGCGGGGCCGCGGCGGCCGGCCCCGCCCCGTCCGTACCGGTGCCTCCGGTGCCCGGTCGCCCGGCCGGTTCCTCGTCCGTGATCGGGCAGACGGTGACCGCCGCCGCCCGGTGCACGCACGCGGGTGCCAGCAGGCAGCCGCAGCGGACGTCGGCCTGATCGGCGATCACCCCGCCCGGGGCGTGCAGGACGAGCTCCGCCTCCTCGTCCACGGCGATCCGCCAGTCGTCGCCGGTGCGCTCCACCGGGCGGCCCGCCAACTTGGCCGCCGCGCTGTCCAGCCGCTTCTGCAGCCGGGCCGAGAGCCCCGCCACCACCTCGGCGACCACCTCCGGCCTGATCGCCGGCCAGTCCGCCCCGGTCTCCTGCACCGCTCCCACCGCTCCCGTCTCCGTCATCGGACCTTCTCCCCCACCCAGCGGGCCAGTTCGAGCGGGCTGAGCGCCGCCACCGGCATCCCGGCCGCGACCAGCCGGCCCGCGACCGCCTTCGAGTACCGTGCCGTCCCGGTGTCGTCCAGCGCGGCGCAGCCGACCAGGTGGCAGCCCGAGTCGACCAGCGCCCGGGTCTGGGCGAGCAGCCCCCCGATCGGGCCGCCCTCCTCGAAGTCGCTGACCACCGCGACCAGCGTGCGGGACGGCACGGTCACCAGCTCCCGCGCGTACTTCAGGCCGGCGGCGATGTGCGTGCCGCCGCCGATCCGGACCTCCAGGAGCAGGCTCAGCGGATCCTCCACCCGGTCGGTCAGGTCCACCACCTCGGTGGAGAAGGCGACGAAGTGGGTGCTCAGCGAGGGCACCCCGGCCAGGATCGACGCGGTCAGCGCCGCCCAGACGGTCGAGGCCTCCATCGAGCCGGAGACGTCGACCACGAGGATCAGCCGCCAGTCGGACGCCTTACGGGCCCGGGTGCGGAACACCGGCCGCTCCGGGACGATCACCAGGCCGCCGCCGGAGCTGCCGGGCGGGCCCGGTTCGGCCGGGCGGGCGGTGGCGAGGTTCGCGCGAATCGTCCGGTGCAGGTCCAGCCCGCCGCCCGGGCGGCGGCTCGGGCGCGGCACGCTGATCCCGGTGAGGGCCGGGCGCAGCGTGGTCGCCAGCTCCCGGGTCAGCTCGTCGACCAGGCGGCGGACCAGCGGGCGCAGTCCGGCGATCCGGGCCTCGGGCAGGCCGCCCGCGTGCTCCAGCACGGTGCGCAGCAGGTCCACCGAGGGGCGGACGGCGCCGGGGTCGATCGCCGCCAGGGCGTCGGTCCGGCCCTGTTCGACGGCCGCAGCCAGGACCTCCTCCCGGATACCCGGCCCGAACAGGGCGATGAGCTCCTCGGACCACTCCCGCACGCCCGGGAACGGCGCCTCGCGTCCGCCGCGGTTCCCGCCGCCCCGGCCGTCCAGGCCGGGGCCGGAACCCTCGCCGTGTCCCGTCCCGTACAGCTCGTCGAGGGCGGTGGCGAGCCTGGCGGAGCGCCCGCCGAGGCCGCCGTCGCCGGGCCGGCCCAGCAGGAGCCGCCACCGCTCGGAAGGGCCGAGGGCACGGGCGGGACCGGCTGCGGGGTCGGCCGCAGGACCGGCTGCGGGAGTGGCCGGACGGTCGGCGGACGGGTCTGCGGCGGGGACGGGTGCCGCGCCGGACGGGCGGGCCGGAGTGCCGCCGGGAGCCGGGTGCGCGCCCGCGCGGTCCGGCGCGGTGAGCGCCGCCGGGAGCAGTCCTCGACGGCCCAGTGCGGCCCGGGCGGCCAGGTCGGCCCGGGACCAGTCGGCGAGCAGGGCCGGCGGCACCTCCTCGGGCAGGACGTCGAGCCGGGCGCCGAGCCGCTCCTCGACCAGGGTCAGCAACCGGTCGCGGGCGGCCGGGCTGAGGGTGTCGAAGCCGCCGCGCAGCGCGGGCAGGCGGTCCAGGAAGGCGTCGTCCGCGAGGGTGACGACCCGTTCCAGCACCGGTTCGAGGACTTCGGGAGCGCTCGCGAACAGGCCCTCGGCCGCCGTCAGCAGTCCGACCAGCGACCGGCCCAGAGCCTGCCGTGCCTCGGGGCCGGTGGCCCCGTCCACCCAGGAGGCGGCCCGGCCGCCGAACACCGCGGCTTCCTCGTGTCCGAGCAGCACCCGCACCGCACCTGCCGCGCCGCGGACCAGCGGGCTTCCGCCGTCGGAGAGTTCGGCGAGGGCGTGACCGAGCCGCAGGCCCCCGGCGAGGTCGGCCCGCCGGGCCAGTTCCACCAGGGCCCGGGCGTCGGCCGGCTCGTCCGAGCCGCCGAGCCCTTCCAGTTGCCGGACCGCGGCCACCGTCACCACCTCCGCGGCGGCGGCGAGGGCCTCGGCCCCGCCCGACCGGGCGGGGCCGGGCGGTGCCGCCGGGCGGTCCGTGTCGTGATCGGCGTCGTGATCGGCGTCGCCGCCGGCGCCGTGACCGGTGCCGGACGACGGGTCCGGGGCGAGGCCGGGGACGTGGCCGGCGCTGAGCCGGTCGACGAGGGCGAGGGCGTCGAGGAGTTCGGGGAGGGTCCCGCTCTCGGGGAGGACGGCGGTGAGCTGGGCGAGGCGGGAGTCGGCGAGGGCGGGGAGCCCGCAGGCGGCCGCGTCGGCCAGGCCCCGCAGGACCTCGCGCGCGGTCGGGCCGTCCGCCTGCCGCTCACGGCGCAGCTGTTCGCGCAGGGCGCCTTCGGCCGCCTGGGCCGGGGTGACACCCCGGGTACCGGCGACGGTGAGCATCGCGGCGGCGGTCGGGGTCCACTGGACGCGCCAGCGGGTGGAGAGGGTCTCGGTACCGCCCGCGCCCGTGGTGGCGACCGGGTCTCCGTACGGGACTCCGCAGACGGCGAGCCGCTGCAGGAGGAGTTCGCGGCGCCGGTCGAGGGACGACCGGAGCGGGTCGAGGCGGAGATCGCGCGGGGCGGACTCGGCGGTCTCACCGGGGCCGGGCAGGCCGAGTTCGGCGAGCAGCGCCTCGACGGCGGGTGCGAGGCCGCTGCGCGGGGCGGCCGGCGCCGGCCGGCCGGTGCGGGTGCCGACCAGGACGCGTTCGAGGGCGCGGGCGACGGCCCTGCCGCGGCCCAGCGGCTCGCCCTGGGCGAGGGCGGTCTGCACCGCCTCGATCAGTTCGCCCCGGCCGGGGGCGGCGAGCCCGCGCAGCCGGGCGAGGTCGCCGGCGATCCGGACGATCTCGCGGGCGTCGGCCGGGCCGGAGGGGTGGTCCTGGTTGCGGAGCGCCTCGCAGATGCGGACGGCGGTCGTGGTGAGCGCCTCGGCGAGCCGGTCCGGGTCGCCGCCCGCGTCGAGCACGGTGTGCTGCCACTCGGGGTCGCGGATGCCGGCCGGGTAGCCGGAGCGGGCGTCGAGCAGCGGGTAGGTGTAGGGGATCAGCGAGACGACGTGGCCGCCGCCCGCGGAGGCCGGGTCGGCGGGGTCCGCGGCCCGGGCGGCGTCCCCGGGGGCGGCCGGGCCGGCGGCCGTCAGCGCGGGGGCGTGGAACGCGCCGATCACGGCGGCCACCCGGCGTCCACCCGCTGCGGCCTCCTCGATGCGGGACCGCATCCAGTCCTCGCGCCGCAGGTCGTACGGGTCGACGCCGGGGCCGTCCTGGGCGTCCCGGCGCAGCGCCCAGCCGACCAGCAGGGCGGCGCGGCGGACGGCCTCCGGTACGGATCCCGGGGCGGCCGTCTCGACCAGGCGGTCCCAGAGGTCGTCGTCCTCGCGGCCGGTGAGGCGGTGTCGGAGGGCGTCGGCCACCCCCGGCAGGGGGCCGGCGGCGGCCCGCTCCCCCGCCGCCGGGGCCGGACCGCGCTCGGCGCCCCGTAGAGCGAGCGGCAGGTCGCAGGCGACCGTCTCGACGCCGTTGCGGCGGGCCCAGCGCAGGGCGGCCAGCTCCGGCGAGAAGTCGGCGAAGGGGTAGAAGGCGAGCCCCCCGGCGCCGCGCCCAGCGCCACCGCCGTCGTCCGGGCCGCCGGGCGCGGCGGCGAGGGCGACCGGCGCCCGGGTGGACTCGTCCGCCAGCCAGTCCAGCCAGGGCTGGAACTCGGCGGGCAGCTCGACGAGCAGCACCTCGGGCCGGGCGGCGTCGAGCAGTGCGGGCACGACCGCGCTGAGCGAGGGCGCGTGGTGGCGCACCCCGATCAGGTACGGCCCGGGGGCACCGAGGCCGGAGTCGGCCAGCCGGGCCGCTTCCGCCTCGACCACCCCTCGCGGGTCGTCGACGCCCGCCTCGTCGGGCAGCACCGCGCTGCTCATGTGTTCACCTCTCCGGTGTGGAACGGATCTGGATGGGGCCGGGCCGCCGGGCGGGCGGGTCGGCCGGGGGGACGGGGAGCCGCCGCGGTGCCGACCGTCGCCGGGTGGCTCTGGTGCGGTGCGGCGGCGGGCGTTTCGGGGCCGGGTGCACCGGTGCGGGTCGCGCACACCGCGCACCGGGCCCGGCGACAGTGGCCGCCGCAGGCCCGGCGGATGCCGTCGGGGCCCGGCCGGAGGCCGCCGGTCCCGGTGGCGGTGTGCGCGGTCACCTCACGACTCCAGCGCCGTGCGGAGGTCCCAGAGCGTGCGCCAGGTGCCGGCGCCCTGTTCGGCGCGCCGGCGGACCGGGCCGTCCCAGTAGCCGAGCAGGCGGGCGCCGTCGGCGGGGTCGTCCTTGCGGACGACCCCGATGAGCTGGCCGGGCAGGCGCCCGAGCAGGTCGCCGCCGTCGGGGAGGTAGGCCGCGGTGACGCCGAGGGCCGTGGCCACCGAAACGGCCTCGGCGGTGCTCATCACGGTGGACGGGCGTTCGACGTCCCAGCCCTCGGTGGAGCGGCCGGTCCGCAGGTCCCGGAAGGCCGTGACCAGCGCCTCCAGGACCGCGTCGTCGACCGCGTAGGGGGCGCCGGCACGGGCGACCGCGGCGGTGGACTGACGCCGGACCAGCTCGACCTCGGCAGCCAGGCTGCCGATCGGACCGACCGTCTCGAAGTTGAACCGTCGCTTGAGCGCGGCGGACATCTCGCTGACGCCCTTGTCCCGCAGGTTCGCGGTGGCGATCAGGGTGAAGCCGGGCACCGCGTGCAGCTGGCCGTCCGGACTCCCGGCCAGCTCCGGGACGGCGATCCGCCGTTCGGAGAGGAGCGAGACCAGGGCGTCCTGGACCTCGGGGAGGCACCGCGTGACCTCCTCGACCCGGGCGACCGCGCCGGTGGTCATCGCGGTGAGCACCGGGGACGGCACCAGGGCCTCCCGGCTGGGGCCCTTGGCCAGCAGGAGGGCGTAGTTCCAGCCGTACTTGAGCTGGTCCTCGGTGGTGCCGGCGGTGCCCTGGACGGTGAGTGCGCTGGTGCCGCAGACGGCGGCGGCCAGGAGTTCGGAGAGCATCGACTTCGCGGTACCGGGCTCGCCGACGAGCAGCAGGCCGCGCTCGCCGGCGAGGGTGACGACGCACCGCTCGACGAGGGCCCGCTCGCCGACGAACTTCTGCTCGATGACGAGGCTCTTCCGCCCCGCCTTGAGCTTCTCGCCGTCGCTGCCCATCACGAAGGTGATGACGGCGCGCGGGGTGAGGCGCCAGCCGGGCGGCCGGGGGCCGGAGTCGTAGGCGGCGAGGAACTCCAGTTCGGCGGCGTGGCGTTCCTCGGGCGGGACGACCTGCCGGGTGGCCGCGGGTTCCGTGGTGGTGGGGGTGGTCATCGGCGGGCCTTCCTGCGCTTGCCGGTCTGGAGCTCTTCGTAGCCGGGGGTGTCCCCGTCGGTGACGCGCTGCCAGGCCCGGGTGAACAGCTCCGGGACGGCCTGGCGGGGCAGCGCGGTCCGGTGGGTGGGCAGTTCGTAGAGCCCGGCCTTCCAGGTCTCGGCGGGCAGGGCGGGAGTCTTGGCCTCCTGCCAGCCGCCGGGGAGGAAGAGGGTGCGGCCCGCCCGGGCCCGCTTGGCCTCCAGGACCAGTCCGGATCCGGCGAGTTCGGCCCGGGCCCGCTTCAGGCGGGCGGGCTTCCAGCCCGTCCAGCGGGCGGCGTTGCGGTCGGTCGGGTCGGGGAGGGCGAGCAGCTGGAGGTAGAGCGCGGCGGCGTCCTCACCGAGCTCGTGGGTCTTGGCCACCTCGGCGACGAGGTCGGGCACGCTGACCTGCGGGTGGTGCGGCCAGGACACGTCGGAGTCGTCGGCCCCGTCGGACCCGTCGGGGTCCGGAGCCGGTCCGGCTCCCGGCAGGGCGGCCAGCCGGTCGAGCTCGCCGCCGAGGATCGTCCGGATCGCGAGCACCTGGTCCGCGAACCCGTAGCCCTCGGCGAGGCCGCCGAGCAGTTCCAGCACCGGGTCGTCGGCCCCGGTGAGGCCGGCCGGGCGCAGCCAGATCTGCTCGTCCCCGTGGCCGGGCGACAGGACGACGGCGTCGCCGCACCGGACCAGGCCGTCGGTGTCGGCGCCGCCCTCGACGGGCAGGCCGAACCGGGAGCGCAGCACCTCGGAGACCGGGCGGCCCTTGACGGTCTGCACGTAGCCGTAGCTCAGCAGCAGCTCGGGGTCCGCGAGGCGGGCGCGCAGCGCGACGGCGGCCCCGGGCAGCGACGGGCGCAGCGGGCTCTCGTAGGGCAGGTGGTAGGCGAGCCAGCGGACGGCGTCGACGGCGCCGGTGAGGCTGTCGTACGCCGGCAGGGCGGCGGGGTCGTCGGGGCGCAGGCGCAGTGAGCCGTCGTCCTCCTCGGGGCGGAGCCGGTGGCGGGTGGTGCGGCTGAGCCACGGGGTGCGGGCGACGTTGAGGATCTCCTCGATGTGCGCGATGGTGGCGCCGCTGACGGTGGCCTGGATCTCCTCGGGCAGGGTGACGAGCCTGCCGAGGCGTTCGGTCCAGAGCGCCGCGGCGGCCGCGGTGTCGGGGCCGTCGGTCCAGAGGCTCGCCGGGTCGGCGGGCAGCAGGGCCGCCCAGACGTCGGTGAGGACGGTCCGGTCCCGGTCGCGGACCCAGTCCCGGGCGGCCTTCGCCTCGGAGGACTTGAGGCCGTACTCCTTGAGCCGGTCGGCGGGCAGCGGCGCGCCGTACCACTGGACGAGGGCGGCGGTGGGGCTGAGCAGGAGGGTGGCGCGGACGGCGCCGATGCCGCTGCGGTCGCCGAAGTCGGCGGCGCGCTCGGCCCGGTGGGGGATGCCGCCGTGCAGGGCGAGCAGGGCGGTGAAGCGGGTGACCCAGTCGGCGGTGAGGGTCTCCTCGGTGCTGCGCTCCTGCTCGGCGCCGAAGTGCGCGACCTGTCCGAACGCTCCCGAGGGGTCGTGGTCGACGGCGAGCCAGTGCACCCGGTCGTTCTCGTGGTGGCGGCAGCCGAGGATGACGACGGTGCGCTCGCCGTGCCGCCACACCTGGCCGGCCCGCTTCTCGTGCTTGCCCTTGGTGGCCTTGGGGTCGGTGAGCGGTTCGGTGAGGGTGACCTCGCGGACCGTGGCGCCGCGGTCGGCCAGGGGGCCGGCGGTGAGTTCGGTGAGCAGCAGCGCGAGCGAGGCGCGTGCGGCGTCGGAGGTGAGCGGGGCGGCGGCGGCGTAGGCGGCGGTGCCGAGCCGGCCGAGCAGGTGCAGCCAGCCGTGGTGGTTGTCGTCACCGTGCAGCTTGATCCGGTGCGGCGTCGTCCAGCTCTCGCCGGTGGCCGCGGGCGGTGCGGCGAGGACGGCGGTGACGGCCCGGAGGTTGTTGAGGACGCGCCAGTTGGCGGACCGCTCCCAGTTCCGGCCGAAGCCCCCGATGTCGGGCAGCAGGAGGGTGACGGCCTCGCCGAGGTCGTAGTCGGAGCCGTGCTCCGGCCGGTAGGCGAAGGCGGTGGTACCGCTGTCCGCGGAGGCCTCGGCCTCGGCCTCGGGCTGCGGGACGTACCGGGAGATCGTGTCGAGCAGGTCGGCGGCGGTCCGGGCGAGCCCGGTGACCCCTGCGAGCAGCAGCCGGTCCCCGATGCCGGGGAGGATCCCGGCGACGTCCTGGACGGGGAGCCCCTTCTTGGCCTTCTTGCCGCTGACCAGCCGGCGGCGCACACCCTGGGTGGTGAGCCAGAGCTGGCGCTCCTCGGGGACGGGCTCGGCGTCGACCGGCCAGGCCGCGTCGATCAGCCGGGCGGCCTGCTCGGCGGTGACGGTGCGCAGGTGGCGCGAGCCCTCCTCGTCGCGCGGCCGCAGGACGTGCCAGTAGGGCAGCGGGGGCACCAGCGCGGTGCCGGCGGCGCCGCGGCCACCGGGGCGGCAGAACCGGACGTCGGCGGTGGCTCCGGCGGCGTCGCCCTCGACGACGGCCGGCCCTGCGACGGTGCCCGTGGCCGTGGCCGTGGCGCCGTCGGTCGGCAGCACGAAGGCGAGGTGGTCGTTGGGGAGTTCGACGAGCAGCGGGTGGGCGCCACCGGGCAGGCCGAGCCGGCCGAGCGGGTAGAGCTTGGCGTGGTCCCTGGTGTTGTGCAGGACGAGGGTCGTGCCGTCGGCGGTGCCGGTGGTGACGCGGCCGCCCTCGACCCGGAGCCAGCTGCCGACCGCGGAGCCGTCCGTGCCGAGCGGGGTGTCCTCCAGCCCGGGCCGGAGGGGCAGCAGCAGGGTGCGCCGGACGTCGAGCCGGCCGGCGGCCGCGGTGGCGGCGATCCGGGGCGGTTCGGCGGCCCGGCCGAGGGTGCCGGTGGCCGGGTCGAGTTCGGTGAGCGCGGCGGTGCCGCGGCCGTGGCGGACCGTCCAGTAGCCGGTGCCGTCGCCGAGGACCTGGTACTCCTCGGGCATCCGGGTGTCACCGGGGTGCAGCGGGCGCTCGCCGGTGCTCCTGCCGCCGCCGGGCAGCGGGAGCGACGGCTGGTCGGGCTCCTGGGACCCGCCGTAGTAGTAGGCGATGGTCGCGCCCCCGAGGTCGAAGATCTCGGCGGGACGGCTGGACCAGTAGGCGCGCTGCTTGCGCTCGTGGAACCAGGCGACCAGCAACTCGCCGTCGACGAAGCGGAACCGGGGCCGCTGCCAGGACTCCTGCTTGTCGGGGATGCGGACGGCGTGTTCGAGGAGGATGCCCTCCGCGCCGACCACGAGGGCCTGGTCCCCGCGGACCAGGATGAGGTGCGGCCAGGCGTCCTCCAGGATGAGGCCCTCGGGGAGCGTCTTGCTGTCGCCGAAGCCAGGGGCCTCACTCTTCTTGACACCGAGCCGGGCGAGCGCCTCCTCCAGCGCGGGCCAGCCGAGTTCGTCGAGGATGCCGGTGCGCAGGCTGCGGGCGAGCAGGCCGGCCACGTCGAGCGCGGCGATCCGCTCGGCGGCGGCCGGGTTCTCGGTGCGGATGGCGGCGCGGCTGGAGGACAGCCCGCGCAGCAGGCCGACGGCGGTCGAGAGGCCGCGGACGGCGGCGAGCTCGTCGGCCCGCGCGTCGGACCACTCGACGAACAGCTCGCGCAGCACCGGTACCGCCGTCACGCCCTTGGTGCCGGCGGCCTTCCAGACGTCGGGGACGGCGGCGCGCAGGGACGGCCGGAAGCGGGCGTCGGCGGCGACGGCGGCGAGGTCGCGCCCGTCGGTGCCGGAGGCCTGGACCCAGCCGGAGAGGTGGAAGGTGTGCCCGTCGGACGGGTCGGCGACCGGGACTCCCTCGGCGAGCAGCAGATCGAGGAGTTCGATCTGGGTGGCACTGCGGCGCACCCCGGTGAAGAGCTCGACCGGGACGGCCTCGGCGCGCAGGCGCGCCGCCATCCGCGCGGCCAGGGCGAGGGTCTCGGCGCTGAGGCCGCGATCGCGCCAGCCGCGGCCGAGGTGGTTCACCCAGCGCTGCAGCCAGGCGGCGGCGGGTTCCGCGGGCGCGCCGCCGTCGAGCGGCTCGGCGGAACCGGCGGGCGCGGCCGAACCGGTGACGTCGGTGAGCAGCCGGTCGGCGCCGCTCTCGGAGAGGACGGTGAGCCAGGCGGTGTCCTGGCCGTCGCGGTCGTCGGAGCCCGCGGGGTCGGGCAGGATCTCCAGCAGGCGGGCGCGGACGGTGTCGTCGCGCCGGGCGAGCTCGATGACGGCGTCGTGCCAGCTCTTCCAGAACGCGGTGGGTGCCCGGTTGACGGCGGGCGAGGCGAGCAGCTCGGCGAGCAGGACCCGCTCGTGCTCGTCGCGGTCGAGGCCGGCGGCCCGGAGCAGGGCCCGGGCGTCCTCGGCGACCCCCGCGTAGGGGGCCATCCCGGCCGCCGAACGCTCGGTGCAGAGCTGGCTGAACCGCTGCCAGGCGGTCACCGGGTCCAGCCGGACGCTCAGCTCCTTGACGTACTGGCGGAGCGCCTTGACGGTGAGCGCGCCGGCGAGGGCGAACTCCAGGAAGACGGCGCGCAGCCGCTCCTCGTCGACGGTCAGGTTGTGGGTGCGCTCGGCGTCGCGGGCCTTGCCGAAGAAGGTGCTCGCGTAGGTCTGGTTGCCCTGTTCGAGGAAGATCCGACCGACCTGCTCGCAGTAGGTGGGCAGGAAGTGCGGCACCGCGCGGCCGAGCCGCTTGGCCAGCTCCTCGAAGCCGTCCTTGGCGTGGCCGGGCTTGGACTTGGCCTGGCGGGCGAGCCGCTCCATCTCCTTGACCAGCGCGAGCGCGTGGTGGCCGTTGGCCGGGTCGTGGACCAGCGCCCAGGCCGGGAAGCCGAGCGCCTCCTGCCGGACCTGGCCGACCTCGGCCGGTTCCCCGGCGGGCACGAGGCCGAGGAAGTCCACCGCGAGGTCCTCGGCGGGACCGAGCGCGCCGGGCACCAGGCGGACGATCCGGCGCTCGCCGAGCACCGGGTGGGCGTAGCTGCGGGCGGTGAGGACGTCGGCGACGCCGTCGGGCGCGCCGGCGCCGGGCAGGGTACCGGGCGGAAGGACCGCCCCGGCGTCCAGCAGGCGCTCGCTCAGTTCGGTCCCGCGTGCGGTCCCGCGCTCGGCTCCGGTGGTGCTCATTCGGCTTCCTCCCCTTCGATCGTGCGGCCGGCGTACAGCGCGGCGGCCATCCGCGTCCCCTCGGACCAGGCGACCGGTCCGACCTCGGCGAGCGGCAGGACCTTGCCGTCCGGGCCCGCCCAGCTCAGCGAGCCCGTCTCGCACTCGTCGTACTCGTAGTAGTCGCCGACCCAGACCCGGGCCTCCAGCGCGCGGCCGTCCTCGACCACGGGCAGCACGGCGTGACCGCCGCGGACCCGGTAGCCGAGCCGGGCGCACCGGCCGAGCAGGTCGCGCAGCGCCGCGTAGTGACCACCGGCGTAGGTGTCGACCTCGGTGCCGGTGGTGTCGGCGGGCCGGTGCCAGACCTCCCGGTACAGCTGCTGGACCTGCTGGGAGACGCCGAGTTCGACGGCGAACTCGCGCAGCTCGTCCAGGTCGGCCAGCAGGACCGGGTGGGGTATCAGCAACTCGTCGGCGGTCAGGCGGACGGTGTCGCCGTCGAGGTCGACCAGGCCGATCCCGCGCTCGGCGTCGGCACCGCGCAGGAACCCGGCGACGGTGCCGTCGGAGCCGGTGACGACCAGGTCGCGCAGGACCTCCTGCCAGGCCTCGTCGGCCCAGACGGCCGTGACGACGGCGGCGGGCACCGGCAGCGAGCGGACCATCCACCGCTCGACGCTCTCCAGGCAGCCGCGCCGGTGTGCGGCCAGCCACTCGGTGAGCTGCTTGAGCCCCACCACCACCGGATCGTCGTTGAGCTTCGACGGAAGGCTCTTCAGCGGACGCCCCGCCGCATTCCGGCAGAGCACCTTTCCCTCTTCGTCGAGGGCGACTTGATAGCCACCCGCACCCGTATCCACCCACGCCACGGCCGCTCTCCTCCCAGCTGGTCGGTCAGTGATGGAAGGAACGTAACGGGACACACTGACAACGCGACCGGCGGGGGCTGACCCCGAGCGGATCCCGATTCCAAACCCCTCGAACGAATGAACTAGCGCAGCACAGAACGGCAGCGCAGAACGACCGCGGAACGACCGCGGAACAGCCCCGGAACGGCTGCGGGAAACGGCCCCGGCGCACGGACGCCGGGCGCCCCGGGGAACGGGGACGCGGACCGGAGACCCGGCGCGGGGCGGCGGAACGGGACGGCGGAACGGCCGGGCGGAGCGGCAGGACCGACGGACCGGTCCCGCCGGCAGCGCGGGCCCCGCGAGCCGCTACGAGACGGTCAGTCGGAGGATGCGGTCGTCGCCGGGACGCGGCTCCCCGCGGCCGTCGGTGTTGTTGGTGACGAGCAGCAGCGTGCCGTCCCGGTCGGCCACGACGGTCCGCAGCCGGCCGTAGTCGCCTGACAGGAACTCCTGCGGCTCAGAGGCGAGTTGATCCCCGTTGAGCGGGACGCGCCAGAGCCGCCCGCCGCGCAGCGCGGCCAGCCAGACGGCACCGTCGGCGTAGGCGATGCCGCTCGGGGAGGCGTCGGCGGTACGCCACCGGGCGACCGGGTCGGTGAACTCCGGGCGACCGCCGACGCCCTCCACGGTCGGCCAGCCGTAGTTGCCGCCGGGAGTGATCAGGTTCAGCTCGTCCCAGGTGTCCTGGCCGAACTCGGAGGCCCAGAGCCGGCCCTGGGGATCCCAGGCGAGGCCCTGCACGTTGCGGTGGCCCAGCGACCAGACCGGCGAGCCGGGGAACGGGTTGCCCGCGGCGGGTGCGCCGTCCGGAGCGAGACGGAGGATCTTGCCGCCCAGGGAGTTCCGGTCCTGGGCGAGCGCCTTGTCGCTCGCGTCGCCGGTACCCGCGTAGAGGAAGCCGTCCGGACCGAAGCCGATGCGGCCTCCGTTGTGCCGCGAGCCGTGCGGGATTCCCTTCAACAGGACTTCGGGAGAGCCGAGTTGCTCGCCCTCCGGACGGGTCGGGTCGTAGTCCAGCCGGATGATGCGGTTGTCGTCGGCGGTGGAGTGGTAGGCGTACAGCCGGTGGTCGCTGGCGAATCCGGGCGAGAGGGCGAGTCCCAGCAGGCCGCCCTCTCCACCGGAGGCGACGCCGGCGACGGTGCCGACGTCGGTCCTCGCGCCGCCGTCGGCCGCGACTCGGACGATCCGGCCGTCGTCGCGTTCGCCGACGAGGAGGTCTCCGTCCGGAAGGACGGCCAGGCCCCAGGGGGCGTCGAGGTCCTGCGTGACGGTCGCCCGGACGTTCACCGCCGGTGCGGCGGGGGGCGTGGCGGCCGGGGAGGTCGCGGGCGGCGTCGCGGGTGTCGTCCCGGCGGCCGTCGGCACGGGGGCCGGCGAGGAGGCGACGAGCGTGCCGGTGGGTGCCGGGTCGGGGGCGCGGTCCGGCGCGGCGGCGGAGGAGCAGCCCACGACGGCGGCCGGTCCGAGAAGCAGGGCGAGCAGGGCGGCGGCGGAGCGGCGGAGCATCGGTGACCCTCCCGGAGGCGGCAGGCGCATGGCGACACGAACGTCCGGCGGACGCACTCCCAGCAGACCACATCGCCGGACGGCACGGTCAGCAACCCGCCGCGCCCGCACGGCCGACCGGGCACTCCCGCCCCCACCCTCGCTCCGGTGGAGCACCGCACAGGGGGCGGGCACCTGCCGCCGGGCGAACTCGCCCGATTCCCGCACGGGCCGCGACATTCATCAGTAAGGTGTCACATGTGACGCATCTTGCGAACGGCGTGATCCGCCCGTTCTGGCCCGCCACCGACTATCCGGCGCTGGCCGCGCTCCTGTCCTCCGCCGGGCCGGAACAGGTCACGGCGGCGGAGCTCCGGGCGCAGGACGAGGTGATGCCTCCCGTCGGCAGCCTTGCCACCGACCCCGACGGCCTCCTGATCGGGCACGGCCGGATCCGTCTGGTGGATCCCGGACCGAGCGGCGGGCTCCTCGCGTTCGCGACCGCATGGCGGGCTCCCTGGACGCCGCCGGGCGACGTCGCCTCGCTCGTCGTCGGCACGCCGGGCCGGGCTCCGGAGCTCCTGCTCCCCCTTCTCGACGGGATAGAGGACTGGGCCCACGGCGCGGGCGCGCGCCGGCTGCTCGGCGAGCTGCCGGACCACGGCGAGTCCGCCGGGGCCGCGCCCGACGCGGACGGAGCCGACGCCCACCGGAGCGCCGGCGGAAGCGGGGGCGACGGCGACGGCGAGGGGCGAGACAGCACCGACGACAGCGGCCGGAGCGCACGCGGCGGCGGCCACGCAGGACTCCTCGACCTGCTCATCGCCCGCGGCCACCGCATCGACGCCCACATCCGCACCGCCACGGCCCGGCTGGAGCCGCGCACCCTCGCCCCGCCGCCACCCCTCGGCATCGACCTCCGCACGCTCGCCACCTCCGGCGCACCGCAGCCGGCCCGGCAGCTCCACCGGCTCTACCGCGAGACGTTGAGCGACAACCCGGGCTTCGCCGACGCGGTGCCCGGCTTCGAGCGCTGGCACGCCGAGGCGCTGTCCGGCCAGGGCTGCCGCCCGGACTGGGTGTTCACCGCCGAGGCCGCCGGCCGGATCGTCGGCGTCACGGCCGTCCGCGAGACCGCCGACCCGCGCGTCTGCCACATCGACTTCACCGGCGTCCTGCGCTCCTGGCGCGGGCGCGGACTGGCCCGGACGCTCAAGCTGCACGCCGCCCGACACCTCGCCTCCCGTGGCGTGCGGACCGCGTGCACCGAGGTCGAGGCGTCCAACATCCCGATGATCGCGGTCAATTCGGCCCTCGGGTACGAGTGGGGGCCCGGCCACCGCCGGCTGGTCAAGCTCCTCCGGCCGGCTGGGAACCGCCGGCCGCAACCGCCCTCCGGTCGGCGCGAAGGCCCGAACGCCGCCCGCCCGTAGCGCGGCCGACCACACCCGCGGGCGCACGGCCGCCACCCGCCCCGGGGGCGACGGCACGCGCCCACCCGAGCACCCGCCCAAGCCCCGGTCCGCGCCCCCGACCGCACCCCGCTCCGCGCCCCCGGCCACCTTCCCGCCGCGGCCTCCCGCCCGACCTCCCGCCCCTCCGGGGATCATTGACACCTCCTCAGATGCCATTTAACGTGTGGCATGTGAAATGGCACAGGCAAAGGGGGAGCAATCATGCCTGGTGAGACGGCACTTGACGAGCAGGTTTCCTCGATCGTCCGGGCGGCGGGGCTGGTCCGGCCCGGAAACCGTTTCTTCGCGAACGCGCGGCTGGTGGACGACGTCCCGCCCGCGAACGCACTCGCCGTGGCGCGGCAGTGGGAGGCCATGACCAAGGCCTTCATGTTCACCACGATCGGCGGACTCGGCGCGGCCGCCCGGCACTTCGCCGCGCAGGAGGCCCCGGGGCGGGAGACCCTCGCGGCCTTCCAGACCGCATTCCGGGTGATCGGCGACGACCTGGACAACCTGGCGGACGACTTCGGCGCGGTGGCACCGGGCGGAGCGGCGGGCATCCACTACCTGTGGTGGGCGGACTCGATCGTGGCGCCGCTGGTGAAGGCCTCGGGCGAGGAGTCCGCGCCGGCGCTGCCCGCGGGCGTCGCCAGGCTGCTGGAGGCGATGGACGCACTCGCCGACCACCGGCTGGGTGCGGCGGTCCAGTTGCGGGTGGTGGAGGCGATCGCGCTGGACATCGCCGTCGCGTTCCGGCGCGTGTACAGCAAGGTGCAGGTCGGCGGGGAGAAGCTGTTCGCGGACTCCGACGCGCTGGTGTGGATCGACGCGCACATCAAGGCCGAGACCAGCCACGCCAAGTCGGTCAGCGACGAGGAGACCGGCATGACCGCGCTGGTCGAGGGCGAGGAGGACGCGGCCGAGCTGCTGCGGCTCGCCACCGGGTACGCGGCCCACTGGGCCGACGCGCTCGACGACTTCGCCGACCAGCTCTCCGGCCCGCTCGCCGCCGGGACCCCGGCGCAGGCCACGGCGCAGGCCTCCGCGAGCTGATCCGGGGAAGGACGTACGGAACCAAGTGAACAACGAGCCACTGAACGACGTCGTCGACGCGGTCAACGCGCTGCGCGGCTCGGTCCGGCGCGACGAGCTGCGGGACGAGGATTTCCTCAAACGCCTTTCGCACGAGCTGACTTCGTCACCGGCCCTGCGGAACCTGCCCGCCGCGCAGGCGCTGGCCGAGGACGTCCTGACGTTCACCGAGGACCCCCGGCTGCTCCGGACCAAGGCGCACATCAACGGCAGGAAGGACGGCCACGTCCTCTCCCTGTTCGACGCGTCCTACTTCCCGACCCTCTCCCTGGACTTCCTGGCCTACCGGCCGCTGCCGACCGACGAGGGCCTGGAGGTCCGGTACCCCAGCCCGACCCTGCCGGTCACCATCGAGCGGATGTCGAAGGGCTTCGAGGCCCGACCGGTCGTGGCGCTCTTCCCGGAGAACCACCTCGACGGCCGGCAGGAGAGCGGCGACCTGATCTTCTACTTCATCGACAAGTTCGTGGAACGGCACCTGCGCCTGACCCGCCTGCTCACGCGGCACGTCATGGCACCGGGCTCCTTCCCGCTGGTCGAGACGGCGGGGCCGGCGGAGGTCGAGCAGGCGTCGTCCTGGTGGGTGCGGCTGCACGAGTACCACCACCGGCAGGGCGACATGCCCATCCCGGACTTCCTCCCGGTGAAGAAGCTGAAGCCGCTGGCCGGCCTGGAGGAGCTGCGGGTCGACGTGTCCGCGATGCTCGCCTGCCTCCACGACCCGGGTCTCCCGGAACGCGACGCACGGCTCGCCTACGAGTACATCCTGTCCGAACGGCTGCTGCGCTACGCGGTCGAGGGCATCCCCCGGCCCAACTACGACGCCGTCGCTTCGCAGTTGCTGTTCAACTACCTGCTCGCCGCGGACGGCATCCGGGTGCACGGCGGCCTGATCCACCTGCGGCCGGGCCTGCCCGCCGTCCTCGCCGAGTTCCTCGGCGAGATCCAGGGCATCGAGCGACGGATCCACCGTGAGCCGGCGGAACAGGTCCAGGACCGGCTCCTGCAGTTCACCAACCGGTACACCGACTACGACGAAGCGGCGAAGGACTACCGTCACATCCCGTTCTTCGCCGACGCCAAGCAGAGGTTGGGCGTGTGAGTACGACGAACGCAACGACGAGCAGCACGACGAACACGACGGCGAACGCGCCGGTGAGCACGTCGGCGAACACGACGCCGATCAGGATCCCGATCTTCCAGGTGGACGCCTTCACCGACCGGCTCCTGTGGGGGAATCCGGCGGCCGTCTGCCCGCTCGACAGCTGGCTGCCCGCACCCGTCATGCAGGCCATCGCCCTGGAGAACAACCTCCCGGAGACCGCCTTCATCGTCCGGAACGGGGACGCCTACGACCTGCGCTGGTTCACCCCGGCCACCGAGGTGGACCTGTGCGGGCACGCCACGCTGGGCGCGGCCCACGTCGTCCTGACCCACCTGGAGCCGGACTGGGACGAGGTGACGTTCCACTCGGCCAGCGGACCGCTCGTGGTCGCCCGGCAGGGGGACGGCGACCGGTTCGGGCTGACCTTCCCCGCCCTGGAGTTCACTCCTGTGGACCCGCCGGCGGACCTGCTCCGCGGGCTGGGACCGGTGGCACCCACGGCGGTCTACCGGTCGATGGACTACATCGCGGTCTACGAGAACGAGGCACAGGTCCGCGCGGTGGTACCGGACCCGCGCGCGCTCTCCGCACTCGACCTGCGGGGCGTCGTCGTCACCGCGCCGGGTGACGGGGCCGACTTCTGCTCGCGGTTCTTCGGGCCGAAGCTGTCCATCCCCGAGGACCCGATCACCGGGTCGGCGCACTGCGCGCTCGTCCCGTACTGGGCGGAGCGACTGGGCCGGACCCGGCTGCACGCCCACCAGTTCTCGCCCCGGCTGGGCCGGACCCGCACGATCAGCCTCGACTGCGAGCTGACCGGCGACCGGGTCGGCCTGATCGGCGCGGCACGACCGTACATGACCGGGGTGATCCAGCTCTCCGAGGAGGACCTCGACCAGAGCCCGGATCCCGCGCGGCGCCCCTGACCGGGGCTCCGCCCGGACCTCACACCCCAGCCCCCCGTCCAGACCCAGACCCCAGAGGGACGACATGCGCACCAATCGAGTTTTCCACGCGGTGGACTCCCACACCGAGGGCATGCCCACCCGGGTGATCACCGGCGGCGTCGGGGTGATCCCCGGCGCGACGATGGCCGAACGCCGGATCCACTTCCGCGACAACCTCGACCACATCCGCACCCTGCTGGTGACCGAGCCCCGTGGGCACGCGTCGATGAGCGGGGCCATCCTCCAGCCGCCGACCCGGCCCGACGCGGACTGGGGGGTGCTGTTCATCGAGGTGTCCGGCTACCTGCCGATGTGCGGCCACGGCACGATCGGTGTGGCGACCGTACTGGTGGAGACGGGCATGGTCCCCGTGACCGAGCCGGTCACCACGGTGCGCCTGGAGACCCCGGCCGGCCTGGTCGTGGTCGACGTGGCGGTCACGGACGGGGTCGCGAAGCACGTCACCCTGCGGAACGTGCCCGCCTTCGCGGAGCGGCTGGACGCCGAGCTGGAGGTGCCCGGGTTCGGCACCGTCCGCTACGACGTGGCGTACGGCGGCAACTTCTACGCGATCGTGCGGCTCGACGACTACGGGCTGCCGTTCGACCGGAAGGCCAAGAACGAGATCACGGCCGCCGGGCTGGCCACCATGCAGGCGATCAACTCGACCGACGAGCCGGTGCACCCGGAGGACGCCCGGATCCGCGGTGTGAAGCACGTCTACTTCGAGGCGCCCGGCTCGGACGCGTCGTACTCCCGTCACGCGATGTCCATCCACCCGGGCTGGTTCGACCGGTCGCCGTGCGGGACGGGCACCAGCGCGCGGATGGCGCAGCTGCACGCACGCGGCGAGCTGGCGATCGGCGCCGACTTCGTCAACGAGTCCTTCATCGGTTCGAAGTTCACCGGCCGCCTGGTCGAGGAGACGACGGTCGCGGGCCGTCCGGCGGTCGTGCCGACCGTCACCGGACGGGCCTGGATCACCGGCACCGCGCAGTACTTCCTGTCGCCCGACGACCCGTTCCCGGCCGGCTTCGAGCTCTGACCCGACCCCTCCCCGGCCTCTGGAACAGAAGGGCACGCCTCTCCATGGCCTCCGTGATACTCGGCCGCATCCCGTTCGACGACGAGCGCCTCGCCAAGGACGTCGCCCGCCTGGCGAGCCTCCCGGTCCCGCAGGAGCCGTACCAGGTGTTCACCACCGGCACCTGGCTGAACCTCAACCTGTGGAACGCCTCCGGCGACCACGGCGACGGTTTCTGGTACGGCCACGAGCAGCGGCCGGGGCAGCCCACCGAGCTGCTCGACGAGGTCCCGTACCTCCGCGAGGTGCTGGCCGAGTGGTTCGACGGGAGCCGGCTGACGATGGTGCGCGGGCGCAACGTCTCCGAGTTCTCGATCATCCCGCACCGCGACTTCATCGAGGCCGGGGACGTCACGGAGTTCTTCCGGGTGATCGTCTTCCTGGAGGACAACGAGCACGCCGTCAACTCCGACGAGGACATGGTCTTCCACATGCGCAAGGGCGAGGTGTGGTTCCTGGACGCCGCCCAGATCCACGCCGGGATGAACATGTCCTCGCGCAGCCGCTGGTCGCTCTGCCTGGACTTCGCTGCCGGTCCGGGCTTCCGGCCCGCCGACATCTTCGCGCGGCCCGAGCTGTACCGGCCCGACCTGGAACCCGCCCTGGTGGAGCGGCGGCCGGCCGCCGCGGACCTGCCGGAACGGCTGCGCGCCCTGGGCACCGTCGTCTCCCGGTACAACATCAAGGACATCGCGTTCCTGCTCGGCCGGATCCACTTCGCCGAGGAGGTGCCGATCGGGGCCTCGTGGGACTGGCTGGTCGACATCACCCGGGAGTCCGGCGACCCGGAGCTGATCGACATCGCCGAGCGCGCCAGGAAGTTCTTCGTCCTCTCCCGCGAGGTCGGCGAGGACTTCGCCTTCCTGCCGTGCTGAGCGGACCCGACGAGGGGCGGTCGCCGCGGGCGGAACTGGTCGAGCACATCACCGAGGTCTGGCGGGACGTGCTCGGCGTGGACCGGATCGACCCCGACCAGGACTTCTTCGAGCTCGGCGGTCACTCGCTGGGGGCGATCCGCACCGCCTCCCGGCTCGGGGAGGAACTCGGCCGCGACCTCTCGTTGCGGGTGATCTTCGAACACCGCACGGTCGACGCGCTCGCCGCCGCGATCGTCAACGACGACGGGGTGGCATGAGCGGCACTGACGACACCGACCGCACTTCCCGCGCGAGCGGCACGGGTGGCACGGGTGGCACGAGCAGCACGGGTGGCACGAGCGGGACCGACGACCTGGCGGGAGTGCCGGGCATCTTCCGTGCGGTGTCCGGCGCGGCGGACTTCGCGCGCGCCGTCGCCGCGTTCGGGTCCGGGGCGGAGGACGCCGTCCCGGTGTGGATCGGCGACCGCTCCGACCTCCTGGCGGCCCTCGACCTCGCAGCGGACCTCTACCCGGCCCGGCGGCGCCCGCCGGTGTGCGCGGCGGGGGTCGTGGTGGGGGACGTGCCCGCGACGATCCGCGCGTTCGCCCGCCCGCTCGCCCGGCACTGGACCGAGCACGGCGCGCCGGCGGCGCACGGGGCCGGCCGCACCACCGGCGCGCCGCCCGCGGACGACGGCCCGCTGGTCGTCCTCGGCCGGTACGAGGACCTCCGGATGGACGTCATCGGCCCCGTCCTGGTGGACGCGTACGCCCGCGGCCGGGACGTCTTCCTGCTGACGGGCCGCGACCTCCACTCGCTCACCTGGGCGATCGCCAAGCAGTACGGCGAGGTCCACCCCGACGGTGCGACCGGGCTGTTCACCGACCTCGACACCCGGCCGGTGGCCACGTCCGCGACCTATCACGACGCACGCACCGTCAGCGGCGCGGACCTGGTCCGCCTCACCGCCGAGCGGGTCTGGCGACGGGTGCTGGTCAGCGGGCACGGCACCGAGGACAGCATCAACCTCGGCGCGCACACGGTGTGCGGGCTCAGCCCGGCCGCCGGCCCCGGCCGGTCCGGGCCCACCTGTTCGTACGGCCGGGGCTGCTACAAGCCCGAGGACAAGCTGATCCCCGCCCACCGCGTCCGGGCCGCCGAGTTGGTGCTCAGCGGCTGCGACAGCGGCGCCCTGGCGGACCTCGCCACCTACGACCCCCGCTACCAGCTGCTCCTGAACGCCGTCGACGGCCCGGCCCAGGCGGTGGTCGCCGCGCTCTCCATGCACCAGTCGGCCCGCGTCGAGAACCTCGTCTGGCTGGACTCGGCGGACGGGGACGGGAGCACCGCCCGGCGGCTGAACGCGAGCCTGTACGCCCTGCACCCGTACCCCACGTTCATCCAGGTGGGGCTGCCGAGTTCGGCCTACCCGGGGGCCTCGTCGCCCCAGGAACCGGCCGGGGCACCCGCCGTGGAGTCGGCCGTGGAGCCGGACGGCGGGCCGACCGGGAAGGCGGCCTCGGGGTCGGCCGTGGAGTCGGCGGCCGAGCAGGCCGAGTGGGTCGGCGGCCTCTCGGCCCGGGCCCAGGGGTTCCTCATGACCGGCATGCTGCCGGCCGCGCACCCGCTGCGAGAGCCGCTCGGGCAGCTGGCGGAACGGGCCGAGCTGACGGCCGTCCGGCCGGTCATGGGTCCGGCCGCCGACCGGGAGGCGTTCGTCGGCACGCTCCGGGAGGAGGCGCGGGTGCTCGACCGGGCGATCGCCGTCCGCATGTCGGAGCGGCCCGACGACCCGCTCTCCGAGTTCCCCCGCTTCTTCGGCGACCGGAGTTCGGTCGCGCGGACCGAGGCGGTGACCACCCCCTGCGTCCTGTGCGGGCGGGCGGCCTGGCAGTACCCGCGCCGCGGGTTCACCTCCCGGGTCCCGCTCACCACCGCGCACGTCTGCCTGAGTTGCGGCCCGGTCGGCTACTGGACGGACGGCGCGGCGCGGCTGCTCGGTGCCGCCTCCGCCGCGACCGTCCCCGCCGGCGGGACGCTGCGGATCGAGGTGCCGGTCGTGCCGTCGCGCCCCGGGCCGGTCCAGGTCGGCGTGCTCCTGCCGTGGAGCGTCCGGGCCGCCGTCTCGCCGCCGGTCCAGGCCGTCGGACCGGGGGCGGCCGGGTCCGACCGGCGGGCGGGGCGGCCGAGTGCCGTCTTCGAGGTGCACCTCGACGCGTCGGCCCCGCCCCAGGAGCACCACTTCACCGTCTTCGCGGTGCAGGACCTCGCGTTGTCCCTGCTCCGCTGCCCGTTCGCCGTCCTGCCGGCCGGGGAGGTATAGATGAACCGGACCCTCCACGCGGCGGTGGCCCGCCGGGCCCTGCTGACGCCCGACCGTCCGGCGCTGGTCGAGCCCGGAACGACCGTCACCTACCGGACCCTCGACCGCGCGGCCGACCACCTGGCGTCGCTCCTCACGGACCTCGGCATCGGGCCGGGAAGCCTGGTCCCCGTGATCCTCCCCCGGTCCGCGCGCCTGGTCATCGTCCAGCTGGCCCTGCTGAAGTGCGGCGCGGCCTACTCCGTGCTCGATCCGGGGTGGCCCCCCGCGCGGTTGGCGTCGCTGGTCGGACGGCTGCGGTCGCCGCTGGCGGTGGCGGACGAGGCGGTGGCCGCCCGGGCGGTGACGGACCTGGCCAGGGCGCAGGACCCCGGGCCGGAGGGACCCGGCCCGACGGACGGGCACGGCTTCCCCGTCTGGACACCGCCGCTGGAACCCCCCGCCGAACTCGCGGACCGGGCGGGCGCACCGGTGCGGCGGGCGGCCGACGGCGAGTCCCCCGCCATGGTCATCTTCACCTCGGGGACCACCGGTTCACCGAAGGCCGTGGTCCTGCCGCACCGGGCGGCACTGCGGCTGTTCGACGGGACCGGCCCGGCGTCGTTCGGCCCGGGCCACGTCATGCCGCAGGTGTCGAACGCGGCCTGGGACATGTACGCGCTGGAGGTGTGGGGCACGCTGGTCGCGGGCGGGACGTGTCTCCTCCCCGGCCCGGGCGCCCCGCTCTTCCTCCCGGATTCGCTGCGTGCGGCGGTCGCCGGGCACGGTGCCGGCACGGTGCACCTGCCGACTTCCCTGTTCAACCTGTTCGTCGACGTGGACCCGGGCTGCTTCACCGGCCTGCGGGCCGTCCTGGTCAGCGGCGAGGCGATGTCCGGCGCCCACGCGGGCCGGTTCGTACGGGCCCATCTGACGGTCCCGCTGGTGAACTGCTACGGGCCGGTCGAGTGCTGCATGTTCGTCTCCTGGCACCGGGTCTCGCTCCCGGACTGCGACCGGCCCGACGGCGTGCCGCTCGGCACGGCGGCTCCCGGGACACGGCTCCTCGTCCTCGCGGACACCGGAGCGGACGCCGGAGCGGACGGCGACGGCTTCGGCGACGGCTTCGGCGAGATCTGCCCGCCCGGAAAGGAGGGCGAGATCTGCGTGGCCGGCGAGGGCCTGGCCCACGGCTACCTGGGACAGGCCGGCCTGACGGCGGAGAAGTTCCGCACCCTGACCGTCGACGGCGTGCCCACCCGGGTGTACCGCACCGGCGACCGGGGACGGGTGGACGACGACGGCCTGCTGCACTACCTCGGCCGCGGGGACCGCCAGGTGAAGCTCCGCGGCTACCGCGTGGAGCCCGCCGAGGTGGAGCGCGCCGGGCGCGCCGTCCCCGGTGTCCTCGACTGCGCCGCCGTCCCGGTCCGCGAGGCCGACGGAAGCTGCCAGTCGCTGCTGCTCGCCTACACCGTGCGGCCGGACGAGGAGGCCGACCGTGCGGCCGGCTCCGCCGACCCGCTCGGGGTGCGCGCCGCCCTGGCCGCGGTGCTCCCCGAGTTCCTGGTGCCCGCCCGTGCCGTGGCCGTCGCGGCCCTGCCGCTGACGCCGAACGGAAAGTTGGACCGTGCCGCCCTGGAGGACTGGGGACGCACGCAGAACCGAAGGAACAATCATGGCTGATCGCCGACCTCGCCTGCTCGTCGTGGGACTGGACCGGTACACCCTCGACGCGTGCGTCCGCCTGGACGTGGACGCCGTCGTCGTCCGCGGCGCGGCGTCCCGGGACGACGGGCTGATGAGCGTGCCGCCCGAGCTCACCGTGCTGGACGTCGACGACCAGAGCAGCGTCGAGAGCGTCCTGGCGGCACTGCGCCGGGCCGGGCCGGACGCCGACGGCTTCGACGCCGTCCACACCTCCGACGAGTACTCCATGGTCACGGCCGGCGTCCTGGCACGCCACCTCGGGCTGCCGGGACTCGACCCGGAGGTGGCGATCCGGTTCCGCGACAAGTCGCTGCAGAAGCGCGCGGTCCGCGGGGCCGGGCTGCCCACCGCGGACTACCTGGTCGTCGACGACGTCCTCGACGTCACCCACCTCGACGAGCTGCCGTTCTCGCCCGCCGTCCTGAAGCCGGTGGCCGGGGCCGCCACGTCCTTCACCTCCTCGGTCCGGTCCGTCGAGGAGCTCCGGTCGCGGAGCGAGGAGTACCGGCAGCAGAAGCCCGCCCAGCGCACGTTCCTGCTGGAGGAGCACGTCGGCGGCGACGAGTGGTTCGTGGACGGGGTCGTCTTCGGCGGGGAGCTGCTGTTCCTCGCCGTGGGCGCCTACGGCGACCCCTGCCTCACCGCGCTGGAGAGCGGACAGCCGCTGTGGCTGCGGCACTTCGACCCGGTCCGGGAGGCCTGGGTGTACGAGCGGGCCCGGGGCGTGGTCGAGTCCGCGCTCGGGGCGCTGGGCCTGCAGGACGGGTCGTTCCACATGGAGCTCTTCCACGACGCGGCGTCCGGGTCGCTGACCTTCGGCGAGTGCGCCGCACGGCGCGGCGGCGGGCTGATCCACGAGCAGATCCAGGCGAAGTTCGGGGTGAACGTCGCCGAGTGCGCCGTCCGGATCGCGCTCGGCGCCCGCCCGGAGATCAAGCCCGAGGTCCGGCCGGAGATCTTCGGCGGCACCTACCTGCCCGGCCGGCCGGGGACGCTGCTCGGCTGCCCGACGGCGGCCGACCTCGTCGCCCTGCCGCAGGTGGAGTTCGCGCGGGTCGAGCACCCGGTCGGCACCCGGTTCGCGGCCGGGCCGGCCAACACCAGCCAGCGGGTAGGGCAGTTCATGGTCGTCGCGGAGTCGGTCGAGGAGCTCACCGGGCGCTTCGAGGAGGTCCGGCGCTGGTTCGACGAACGGCTGTGGGTGCTGCCCGAGCACCTGACCACCGGCGGGCGGCGGGAGTTCCAGCGGGCCTGGCAGCCGGGCGCCGACTTCGGGGACACCCTGTGGCGGTGACGAGGTCCCGCCCGCCGGCGGGCCGGCCCGGCGCGGCCCGGCTGTCGGCCGCACTGCTGCCGTCCGACCGGGGGCAGCGGGTGGTCGCGCTCACCTCCTTCGTGCACAGCCTGGGCACCGGGATGTCGGTCGCCGCCGGGGCGCTCTTCTTCACCCGGATCGTCGGACTGCCCGCCTCCCAGGTGGCCGTGGGCCTGTTCGCGGCGGCGATGACGGGCCTGCTGGCCGGGGTGTACGTCGGCCGGCTGGCGGACCGGTGGGGGCCCAAGCGCGTCCAGCTCGTCGTCGCGGTGTGCGGGACGGTGGTCAACACCGGTCTCCTGCTGGTCGACGCGTTCTGGACCTACCTGGCGGTCTCGGTGCTCTCCGGCGCCGTGGTCGCGGCGAGTTGGTCCACCCTGGCACCGCTGGTCCGCGCGTTCGGCGGGGACTCGCCGGCCGTGTTCCGCGGCTACCTGCGGTCGGTCGGCAACCTCGCGATCGCACTCGGCGCCGTCGCGGCGGGCTTCGCCGTCCAGGTGGACACCCGGGCGGCCTTCCTCGCCGTCATGATCGCCCGCTCCCTGACGTACCTCGTCTCCGGGCTGATCCTGCTCCGGCTCCCGCCGTTCACCCTGGAGGGCCCCGCGGTCACGACCGACGCGGCGCACGCCGCCGACCCGGGAGCCCCGCCCGCCACCGCAACCGGCTCCGGGTCCGCAACCGAGTCCGCAGCCGGGCCCGCAGCCGGGCCCGGTGGAGTCGCCGGCCGCGGCTGGGCGGCGCTGCGCGACCGCACCTACCTGACCGCGACGGCGGTCAACGCGGTGATGTCCCTGCACTTCGCGGTCCCGACGTTCCTGCTCCCGCTCTGGATCGCGGACCACACCGCGGCGCCGCGCTGGACCATCTCCGGCGTACTCGTCCTGAACACCGTCCTCGTCGTCGTCCTCCAGGTCCGGTTCAGCCGGGGCGTCGCCGACGTGCCGTCCGCCGGGAACGCGATGCGCCGGGCCGGGCTGGCCGTCGCGGCGGGCCTGATCCTGATGGCGGTGGCCGGGACTCCCCCGGGCTGGCTCGCCACCGTCGCCCTGGCCGCCGGGATGGCCGCCTACACGCTCGGCGAGATCTGGCACACCGCCGCAGCCGCCGAGTACTCCTTCGGGCTGGCCCCGGCCGAGGCACAGGGCCAGTACGCCGGGGTGTTCGGCCTCGGGCACGGGCTCGCCGAGGGCGTGTCACCGGCCGTCCTGAGCGCGCTCCCGCTCGCCCTCGGGCTGCCCGGCTGGCTGGCCCTCGCCGTGATCGTGCTGGCGACGGGCGTGATCTGCCGGCCCGTCATGGACCGGATGACCGGTCCGCGGCCCGCGCCCGCAGCGGTGGGCGTCGGGGCGAACCTCACCTGACGGCACGAACCGGGGACCGTGCAGGCGTCACCCGTCGGAACCCGACGGGTGTCGCGCCACGTCGTCCGGGGGCGGACCCGCCCGGCGAACCGGCGCGTACCGGGTGCGTCCCGGCGACGCGCCCCGTGAGGAGGGGCGCGCCGCCGGAGTCTCTGGGTGGGGCGAGCTGCCGTGCGGGCCGCCTGGGCCCGGCCCGGCTACGCCGCCCGGGTCGGCGCACCCGGCCGCGCCGGCCCGCTCACCCCGGGGCCGTCGGCCGCCCCTCTCACCGCGGCACCCCGGCGGCGTCCAGGAAGGTGCGGAACTTGGCGCTGGTCTCGGCGAGTTCGGCCTCGGGCCGGGAGGCGGCGACCACGCCGGCCCCCGCGTACACCCGCAGGGTGCGTTCGTCGGCCTCGGCGCAGCGCAGGGTGACGACCCACTCGCCGTCGCCGTTCGCGTCGCCCCAGCCGACCATCCCCGCGTACAGGCCCCGGTCGAACGGCTCGATCTCGCGGATCGCCTCCCGGGCGAGCGGTGTCGGCGTGCCGCAGACCGCCGGGGTCGGGTGCAGGGCCGTGGCCAGCTCCAGGGCGGAGACGGCCGGGTCGGCCAGTTCGGCGGTGATCGTGGTGGCCAGGTGCCACATCGCGGCGGTGCGCACCAGGGTGGGCCGTTCCGGCACGTCCAGGGTGCGGCAGTACGGGGCGAGCGCGGCGCTGATGGCGTCGACCACGACCGCGTGCTCGTGCAGGTCCTTGGGCGACTCCAGGAGCGCGGCGGCCCGGCGGACGTCCTCCCCGAGGTCCGGGCTGCGCGGGACGGAGCCGGCCAGCGGGTTGGCCAGGACGGCGACGCCCCGGCGGGAGAGCAGCAGTTCGGGGCTGGCCCCGATCAGGGTGCGGCCGGACCCTGCGGGCAGCGCGAAGGTGTAGCCGCCGGGGTCGCGCCGCGCGAGGCGCTGGAGGATGGCGGGCAGGTCGAGCGGCTCGGCGGCGCTCAGCTCCAGCGTCCGGGCGAGCACCACCTTGCTCAACTCGCCCTCCTGGAGCCGCCGGACGGCCTCGGCGACGCCGGCGCCGTAGGTCTCCGGCGCGGGCACCGGCCGGACGTCCCACTGCACCCGGTCGGCGGGCGGGGCGGGCAGCGCGATCAGCGGGTCGTCGCACAGCGCGCCGCAGGCGCGGACCCTGACGGGGACGGCGAGTTCGGCACGGCTGTCGTGGTCGAACGCCACGGCGCCCACCACCAGCGGGTTCTCCACGCCGTCACGGCGGGCCTGCGCGAGCGTTTCGGCGACCCGGACGGGCAGCGGGCGGCCGTCCTGCGGGACCTCGGCGTGCACGCCCTCGGCGAGCAGCGTGCGGGTCGGGGAGGCGAAGAACGCCTGGTCGGGAGCGGCCCGGTACTGACCCAGCAGTCCGCTGGCCGCGCCGATGACGGCGTGGTCCGCCCCGGCGGGGGCGTGATGCACCGTGGTCACCTGGATTCCCCCAGTCTGTGAGCGGCGGCCGAGGCGGCGAATGCGGACTGCTGCACAGGAAATCCCCTCCGACCAGCAACATTAGGCAAGCCTAACCTAACACAATCGAACGATTCCGCCGAGAGGTCCTTCACGGCTTCCGGGTCGGGATGCGAGGGCCCGCGGGACGCCGGCCGCACCCGAAGATGGACGCAACGTTGCGTCTGGTGTTACGGTCCAGTCGAGACGCAACGTTGCGTCCAATATCGCGAATCGTCCCGCCACCGGCACGGACCGGCCGCCACCACCCCCCTGCTCTCCTTCTCCTCAGAGGAGCCTCCGCATGCCCTCCGCCCCGCCCGGCCGCACAGGCCCGCCCGGCCGTTCCGCCCCGCTCGCCCGGGCGGCCGTCGCCCTCGCGTTCTGGGTCACCATGGCCGGCACCACCGTCCCGACCCCGCTCTACTCGCTCTACCAACACGCCTTCGGGTTCTCACCGTTCATGGTCACGGTGATCTTCGCCGTCTACGCGCTGGGCGTCGTCGCCGGACTGCTCGCACTCGGCCGGCTGTCCGACCAGATCGGCCGGCGCCCGGTCATGGCCACCGCCCTGCTGCTCGCCGCGGCCGCGGCCGGACTGTTCGAGGCCGCCGACTCGCTGCCCTGGCTGCTCACCGCCCGGGTGCTCTCGGGCTTCGGCGCGGCACTGATCACCGGCGCCGCGACCGCGGCCCTGCTCGACCTCGCCGCGCCCGAACGACGGCTGCGCGCCCAGACCCTGGCGCTCGCCGCCAACATGGGCGGCCTGGCCGGCGGCACCCTGTTCTCCGGCATCCTCGCCGAATGGGCCGGCTCGCCGCTCCGCCTGCCCTGGACGGTGACCCTCGTGCTCACCGGCATCGCCCTGATCGGCCTGTCCGCCGTCCCCGAGACCGTCCCCGCCGAGATCCGCGCCGGCGGGATCCGCCTCCGCTTCCAGCCCCTGCGCATACCGGCCGACATCCGCCCCGCCTTCCTGCGGGCCGCACTCGCCGGCGGCTCCGGCTTCGCCGTGAGCGGCGTGCTGACGGCGGTCAGCGGGCTCTTCCTCGCCACCGTGCTCGACCTGCACAACCACGCGCTGACCGGCCTGGTCGTCGCGCTCGCCTTCCTCTCCACCGCCGTCGGGCAACTGCTCGTCCGCGTCCTCCCCCCGGCCCGCACCCTGCCGCTGGCGTGCGCCGGACTGGTGCTGGCCGCCGCCCTGATCGCCGGCGCGCTGCTGACCGGGACGCTGGCGCCGCTGCTGCTCGGCGCCTGCGTCAACGGACTCGCCACCGGTACCGCCATCGGCACCGGGCTGGGCACCATCAACGGCGGCGTCGCCCCCGAGCGGCGCGGCGAGACGGTGTCCACCTTCTTCGCCGTGCTGTTCTCGATGCTCTCGGTGCCGGTCATCGGCGTGGGCGTACTCATCCAGGCCACCGGGCTGCGCACGGGCGGGGTGACGTTCAGCGCCGTGGTCGCGGCACTGGCGGTGGGCGTCGCGGCCGGTCTGGTCCGACGGCCCCGCGAGGCGACGGGGGCGGAGGAGTCCGGCACCCCGGGTCCGACCGGCACCCCGCGTCCGACCGGAGCGAACACCGCAGGTCCGTCGGCGGCCCTGGCCGAGGAGGCATGAGAGGATGACCACGATCGACACCCCCGGCCAGCCGCCCCCGCACAAGGACCCGAGCACCATCGCCGCCCAGCCCCGACCCGCCACCGGCAGCAGCTCCAGCAGCCGCCGCAGTGAGGCCGCGCGCCTGGCCGTGCTGAACGCGGCCGACGACCTCCTGGTGGAGCAGGGCTTCGAAGGTCTCACGATCGAGGGCATCGCCGCTGCGGCCGGGGTCGCCAAGCAGACCATCTACCGCTGGTGGAAGTCCAAGGTCGACATCCTGTTCGACAATCTCGTCCTGGACGCCTCCACCGCACTGGCCTGGCCCGACTCCCCGTCGACCCTCGCCGACCTGCGCGCCTACGTCCACCGGTTCGCTGCCTTCCTCGGCGAGGCGCCGGCCGGCCGGGTCCTTCAGGCCCTCCTCGGCCACGCCCAACTCGACTCCCGTACGGCCGACCTGCTGCACGGTGGCTTCCTGGACGAGTTGCGCGCCCGCGACGTCGCCCACACCCGCGCCTGCCTGGACCCCACGGGGGACGACCCCGACGAGCGGGCCGCCCTGCTGCTCGACGCCCTGCTCGCCCCGCTCTACCACCGGGCCCTGGTCCTGCGCCGCCCTCTCGACACCGCGTTCGTCGACGCGCTGCTCGACCGGCACCTTCCGCGCTGACCTTCCACGCCCTCACCAACTCCCCTCACTCCGGCCCGTGTTCACCTCCGGGCCCGTTCAGGAGTCACCATGCTCAACCGCACCCGCCCGACCTACGACGTCCGGGTCGTCGCCGTCACGCCGCTCACCTCGGCGCTCACCCGGATCACCTTCACCGGCCCCACCCTGAGCGACCTCCCCATCGAACACCCCACCCAGTGGGTCAAGTTGGCGATCCCCGAAGGCCACTCCCGGGCCTACACCATCCGCCACCACCGCCCGGCGGACCGCGAGGTGGACATCGACCTCGTGCTCCACGACAACGGCCCGCTCGCCCGCTGGGCCGCCGTCGCCCGCCCCGGCGACCGGGCGCAGCTGGCCGGACCGCGTGGTCGCCGCCCCTCCTTCGAAGGGGCCGAACACGTCCTCCTCGCCGCCGACGAGAGTGCCCTGCCCGCCGCGCTCACCATCGTCGAGGACCTTCCGCCGGGGATCCCGGTCTCCCTCTTCGTCGAGATCGGTGACCCCGGGAACGGCCTTCCCCTCCCCGCCCGACCCGGCCTCACCGGTCACTGGCTCGTCCGGCGCCCGGAGCAGACCAAGGGCAGCCTGCTCGCCGACACCCTGCTCGCCACCGACATCCCCGCCGGCACCGCCGCCTGGCTGGCCGGCGAGGCCCACGCCGTCGCCGTCGTCCGCCGCCACCTGCTGACGGACTGGTCGCTTCCGCGCGAGCGCGTCCACAGCAAGGGCTACTGGAAGCACGGCGAGTCCGACCACAAGGGCTGACGTCCGCCGGGCCCGCCCGGCGCGAGGGACCCGGCGCGAGGGACCCGGCGCGCGGAGGTCAGCGCGTGGGGCTCGGTGCGGGGGTCAGCCCCGTACAGCCGCGCAGGCCGTCGCGCCGCTTGAGGGCGGCGGTCGCCGCGGCGCCGGACTGCGGGACGGGTACGCCCTTGTCGTCGATGGTCGCCGGCGCGAACGCCTCGCCGAGCACCTTCCCGGTCGGGCTGACCGTCAGCGTCGTCACGCCGGTCTCGTTGGAGTTGGCGTAGTTGGACGTGCCGTACCAGAGGAAGTTGCCGAAGCCGTACCCGACGTAGGTGGCGCCGAGCATTCCGGAGCCGAGCATGGTGTGCGCGTGGGTGCCGACCACGGCCGTGGCGCCGGCGGTGGCGAGCTTCCGGGCGATGGTGGTCTGGGCGTTGGTCGGACAGGCCTTGCCCTCGTCGCCCCAGTGCAGGTAGACGAGCACCACCGGCGCCTGCTTCTTCGCCGTCTCGACCGCCTTGACCAGCGCGGCGGCGTCCAGCGCCGAGGCGATGCCGGGCTTGTTGGCGCCGGCGCGCCACTTCTGGTTGGTGAGGTCCTCGACCTGGCTGGCCGCGACCACCGCGACCTTCACCCCGCGCACGGTGGACACGTACGGGGCGTACGCCTCCTGCGCGTTGCGGCCGAAGCCGACGATCGGGACCGGCGAGGAGTCCTGGGCGGCGAGGGTGTCGGTGAGGCCCTCGGCGCCGAAGTCCACGGCGTGGTTGTTGGCGAGGGAGATCACGTCGACGCCCGAGCCCTTCAGCGCGGTGAGCGCCTTGGGGGAGGTGCGGAAGGTGTAGGTCTTGGCCTCGGGGGCACCGCGTTCGGTGATCGCGGTCTCCAGGTTGAGCACGGCCAGGTCGGCGGCCGAGAGCGTCCTGGCGATGGGGCCGAGCGCCGTCTCGGGCGCCTTCACGCCCAACCGGGCCTCGGTGCGGCCCTCGAAGTGCACGTCTCCGGCGAAGGCCACCGTGATGCTGCCGTCGGGGCGGGGAGCCGCGTCGGCGCCGTCGGAGGAGGTCGGGTCGTCCGGAGTGCCGGACGCCTCCGGGGCCGCCTTCGCCGCCTCGGCCGCCGCACTCGCGGCCTTGGCCTCCTTGGCCGCCTTGACGGTGGCCGGGTCGGGGTCGTCCGGTCCGCAGGCGGCGACGGGTATCAGCCCGAGCAGCAGTGCGACGGCGGCCGCGGCACGGCGCATGTGTTCCCCCCGTGGGTCGGTCCAAGAGCGCGGTCAGCCTACGCCACTCCCCCACTCCCCCTCCGCCACGCCTCCACGAACCGCGCCCGCCCGCCGCCCGGTGTCCGCCCCGCCCCGCCCCACCCGTGCGACCGACGGGACGGGTGGGGCTGACGGGGTGGACGGGACTCGCGGAACGGCTGCGGCGGGGCGGGGCGGTGGCGGGCTCCTCCCGGCTCAGGCCAGGTCGAGCAACTGCTCGTAGAACCCGCCGAACCCGCGCTCCCGGTCGACCAGATGGAGTTCCAGGATCCAGTGGCAGACCCGGCCGGCCCGGTCGGTGCGGCGCAGCGGGGTGTCGTTCTCCGGCGTGATGTAGGACTCGGCCCTGGCACCCTCGTTGGTCTCGTGCGGGAACTCGCCGACGAGGTGGCCGGCGTGCCAGATGCCGATGGACCAGCCGGCCTCGGCCGCCAACCGCTCGACCTCGGCGTGCAGCCGCCGGCCGGTGATGTCCGGGTCGGCGGCGAAGGCGGCGCGTCCGGCGTCGAAGATGCGCGGCAGGTCGTGCAGGAGGCGGTGCTTCACGGGGTCGTCGCCGAAGACGTAGGTGCGGCCGAAGTCCGCCTCGTACTCCTCGAAGATCGGGCCGAAGTCGGCGAAGGCGATGTCGTCGGCCCCGATCACGCGGTCCGGCGGGTTCTCCCGGTAGGGCGCGAGGGTGTTGGGGCCGGAGCGGACGATGCGCTTGTGCCAGTGCCTGGTGGTGCCGAACATCTCGTCGGCGAGGTCCCGGACGAGGTCGCCGGCCTCCCGCTCCCCGCGGCCCGGCGCCACCAGTCCGCGTGCCTCCACTTCGGCGAAGAGGGCGATCGCCTTCTCCTGCGCCTCGATCAGCCCTTCGGCCCGACCGGCCTCCGGCGTTCCGTTCCCGGACGATTCGACCCCCACGGCCGCTCCCCTTCCTTCTGCACCACTCCGCACCCGCGCGACGACGTCGCGGACGCAGGTCAGTCTTGCCCGCCGCCGTGGCGGTGGCGAGCAGATATCGCGCCGTGCCCCGAGGGGACGGAGGGCGCTCCGCGCGGGCACCCGTGGCGCCGCGGGCCGGGCACGGGGGTGCCATGCTGATACCCGGCGGCCCGCACGGCCGGGGGCTGCCCGGCCGGCGCGCAAGGGCCGCCGGACAGGCACGGACCGACAGGCACGGACCGACAAGCAAGGGCAGACAGGCAACGGCCGACAGACGACGGCCGGCAGCTGACGAGTTTCGGATGACGGATAACAGATGACGGATTCTGTCCGACCACACCCGGGCGGCACCGAGCCCGGCCCCGCCCCCGCGCCGGCCTCCCCCGAGTCCGACTTCACCCCCGCCCAGCGCGCCCGCGGCCGGGCGCTGCGCCGCGCCGGGCTCCCCTGGGCGCTGGGCGGACGGCTCACCGGCCTGACGCTGACGCTCGCGCTCGGGCTGACCCCCGCCGGGGCCGGGCTCGTGACGGCGGTGGGCGGCCGGTTCGGCGGCTCCCGTACGGCGGAGGTGCTGGCCGGAGCGGGTGCGCTGGTGCTCCTCGGCCGGGCGGCCCAGCTGCCGTTCGGGGCGGGCGCCCGGTCGGTGCGGACCCGGTTCGGCCTGGTGACCCAGGGCTGGGCCGGCTGGGCCGCGGACCTGGCGCGCGGACTCGCCCTGACCCTCGCCCTGGTGCTGCCGACGGCCTTCGGCCTGTACGCGCTCACCGACCGGTCGCCGGAGCACTGGTGGGTGCCGGCCGCGGGCGCGGCCGCGCTGCTGACGGCGGCGCTCTCCTTCCTCTACCCCCTCCTCGTCGAGCCGGTGTTCAACCGGTTCACCCCGATGGAGCCGGGCCCGCTGCGCGAGGCGCTGCTGACTCTCGCCGAGCGGGACGGCGTCCGCGTGCGGGACGTCCTGGTGGCGGACGCGTCGCGCCGGACGACGGCGCTGAACGCCTACGTCTCGGGACTCGGCGCGACGCGGCGGATCGTCGTGTACGACACGCTGCTGTCCACCGCCGAGCCGCGCGAGGTGGAGCTGGTGGTGGCGCACGAGCTGGGGCACGTGAAGCACCGGGACGTGCTGACCGGCACGGTGCTGGGCGCCGTGGGGGCGGCGGTCGTGGTGGCACTGCTGGGCCTGGCCCTCGGCCGGGGCCCGCTGCTGTCGGCCGCGGGCGCCACGGACGCGGCCGACCCCCGTTCGCTGCCGCTGCTGGCGGCGTGCGCGGCGCTGCTGGGCGCGCTGTCCGGTCCGGTGCAGTGTGCGGTGAGCCGCCGCGTCGAGGTCCGGGCCGACCGGCACGCCCTCGAACTCACTTCGGACGCCGAGCAATTCATCGCGATGCAGCGCAGACTGGCCCTGACCAACGTGTCCGACGTCGACCCGCCCCGGGTGCTTGAACTACTGTTCGCCACTCACCCGAGCGCAACGCGCCGGATCGCGGCCGCCCGAGCCTGGCAGGCACGTCGCACCGCACACAAACTCGTTGTATAGTGCAACAAATATCGGAAGCCGAGGAGGTGGGTCCACCATGCCCGACCGCGAGACGTCGATCGACACCATCCAGCGCGAGCTGACCGCCTTCGCCCGCCGGGCCCGCCACAAGGCCTCGCAGCTGCATCCGGACCTCTCCCTGGTCACGTACAGCATCCTGGACCTCATCACGGAGCGCGGCGGCTGCCGGGCCGCGGACGTCGCCGCGCACTTCATGCTCGACAAGTCCACCGTCAGCCGCCAGGTCACCGCGCTGGAGAAACTCGGCCTGCTGCGCCGGGAGACCGACCCCGAGGACCAGCGCGGCCAGATCCTGCGCGCCACCGACGCCGGCCTGACCCTGCTGCGCGAGGCCAACGAGCACCGGCGGGTCTCCTTCTCCGCCCGCTTCACCGACTGGTCGGACGAGGACGTCGCCCGGTTCTCCGCGTACCTGGCCCGCTACGGCGCCGAGGACTGACCGGCCGGCCGCGCCGGGACGACGGTCACCGAACGAGGCGGCCGGCGAGGCGGCCGACCCGCCCCCCTCAGCGACTCGGCGATCGGCGGCTCGGCGGCTCAGCGGCTCGGCGGCTCAGCCGACCGTGAGGACGATCTTGCCGCGGACGTGGCCGCCCTCGCTCTCGCGCTGCGCCTCGGCCGCCTCCGCCAGCGGGTAGACCCGGTGCAACGGCAGGACCAGCCCGCCCCCCTCGAACAGGGCGAGCGCACCCGCCAGGGCCGGCCCCTGGTAGTCGGCCGGCTCGGTGCCGCCGGTGAACCGCACGCCGTGCTCGGCGGCGCCCTGCCAGTCGGCGATGGCCAGCACGTTCTCCGCTCCGCCCGCCAGCTCGACGGAGAGCGGCAGGACGCCGCCGAGGCCCGCCGCGTCCAGGACCCGGTCCACACCCTCCGGGGCGGCGGCCCGCACCCGCCCGGCCAGACCGTCCCCGTAGACGACCGGGACGGCGCCCAGGTCGCGCAGGTGCGGGTGGTTGGCCTCGCTCGCGGTGCCGATCACCCGGATCCCGCGCTGCCGGGCGAACTGCAGCAGGATCGTGCCGACCCCGCCCGCCGCACCGTGCACCAGCAGCGTCCCGCCCGGCTCGACGGCCAGCAGGTCGAGCGAGCGCCACGCGGTCTCGGCGGCCACCGGGATCGCCGCGGCCTGCTCCCAGCCCAGCCCGGCGGGCTTGCGGGCCAGCTTGTCGGCCGCCGCCAGCACGTGCTCCGCGTAGCCGCCGCCGTGGACCGCGCCGAACACCTCGTCACCGACCTGCCACGCGGTGACGTCCTCGCCCACCGCCTCCACGACGCCCGCCACCTCGTAGCCGGTGACGGCGGGGAAGGTGACCGGGAAGAACTCGGTGATCGAGCCCGAACGCACCTTGTGGTCCAGCGGGTTCACGCCTGCGGCGCGGACGGCGATCCGCACCTGGCCGGCGCCGGGCGCGGGCACCTCGATCTCGATCGGGCGCAGCACGTCGAGGCCGCCGTACTCGGCGAAGCCGATGGCCTTGGTCGGAAGGGTGCCGGGATCGGCGTCGGTCATGGGGATTCCACCGTTCTCTCGTCTGTCTCTGCCGGGGTCTCGGTGTCGGGTGCGGCGCCGAGGTGACGGTCCCAGCCTGTCCGTGGTGGAGGCGATCCCCCGCCGGTCGTTCGGCCGGTTCGGCCTGGCCGTTCGGCCAGGCCGCGCCGGGCGGGCCCGGTCTACGCTGGACGGCATGGTGGAACAGGCACGCGCAACGGGCCGGGCCCGGACGGCGGCACCGGTCCGAACGGCCGAGACCCGGTCGACGAACCCCGCCCGGACGGTGGACCGGGCCCCCGGCGGCGAGCGGGCCGCGTGGTCCTGGGACCGGCCGGAGGGCGCGCTGGCCCGGGTCGTCGAGGTGCTGCGCACGCCCCGGCCGGCGATCATGCCGAGGCTCTCGGAGGTGACCGCCGACCTCGTCCCGCACGTCGCGCTCGCCCAGCTCAGCGGCGTCTGCACCTACTCACCGGCCAGCGCCTTCGGCCCCGAGGAACTGTCCACCCGGATCACCAGCCCGGAGCTGGCCCGGGTCGCCGAGGCGGTGCAGCCGGGCCGGCCGTGGCAGGGTGAGGCCGTCCTGGCCGGGCGGTCACGGCCGGCGGTCGCGGTGGCGTCGGCACCGGCCGGCAGCAACGGCGCGCTGCTGGTACTGGTGCGGGCGACCGCCGGGCCCCTCGCCCCGCTGCCCGAGCTGCCGCTCGCCCTGCTCCAGCAGCTCTGGGAGCTGGTGACCACGCACTCCCACCACCGGGCCATCGACGCCGCCCCCGCGCATGCCGCCGCCTCCCGCGCCTCGGCCGCCGCCAGGGCCCGCGCGATCGCCGAACTGAGCGGTGCGCACGCCTCCGCGCTCTCGGCGATCCTCGCGCCGCTGCGCGCCGCAGCCCTGGACGACGCCACCGCCCGGCGCAGTGCCACCGACCTGGCCGTCACCGCCCTGCTCGACCTGCGCGGGGCCGCCGACCTCGACCGCGAGCTGAGCGAGGAGCCCGCGGCCACCGCGTTCGCCCGACTCGCCGACGTGCTGAGGCCGTTGCTCCGGCACAGTCCGGTCCGGCTGGACCTGCTGGCGCCGACGGCCGGCGACCGGTCCGTCCCCGCCGACACCGCGCACACCGCGCGGGCGGCCGTCCGCTCCACCGTGCTGGCCATGCTGGAGCAGGACGATCTGGGCCGCCTGCACGTGAGTTGGCAGTTCGTGGACGGCACGCTGCGCGCCGTCGTCCGGGACGACGGCCCGGGGCTGCTCACCCCCGACGCGCTCGCCGTCCACCGCACCGCCGACCGGATCGCCGCCCTGGCGGGCCGGTTGACGGTCGACGCCGTCCCCGGCTGGGGCACGACGGTCACCGTCGACCTGCCGCTGAACGTGGCGGCGGCCCCGGTCACCTCGGTGGATCCGCTGGAGGGCCTTCAGCCGCGGGAGTTGGAGGTCCTCGACCAGCTCGCCCAGGGCCGCCGCAACCGGGAGATCGCCCAGGCCCTGCACATCAGCGAGTCGACGGTGAAGTTCCACGTGGCCAACATCCTGGCCAAGCTGGACGTCAGCTCCCGCGGCGAGGCCGCCGCCCTCGCCCACCGCGCCGGGCTGTCCTCGACCCCGCCGTCCCTCCACGCCGCGTCCTGAGCGGCCGGCCCGGCACCGGACGCACCTGCCCGCCGGCCGCCCCGCGTGCCCGGGGGCCGCGGGGCCCGGAGGGGGTCAGGACCGCTCGACGGCGGCCTTGATGCGGCGGCCGAAGTCGGGGGCGTCCTTGCGGGCCGCGCGCAGCGCCGGGGCCACCAGGAGTTTGCCGAGCCCGTGGCCGTCCAGCTCGTTGAAGATGCGGACCCGGGTGCCGCCGCCCGGGAGCGGTTCGAGGTCGTAGCCGCCCTCGGCGGTGATCAGGTTCTTGCTCTGCTCGGTCCAGCGGATCGTGTGCGGCGGCTCCAGCGCGGTGATGCGGAACTCCCGGGAGGTCTTCACCCCGGCGTCCTTCACCGTGCTGCGGAAGACCGTCCCGACGGCGGTCGGGCCGTCCGGGGTCTTCTCGATCGACTGGACCCGGGGGCTGAACTCCGTGTCGTTGCGGCCGTCGGCCAGGTAGGCGAAGACGTGCTCCACCGGCCGGTCGACCTCGACGCTCGTGTCGAACATTCCGGACATGCCGGCTCCTCGCGGGGTGCGGTCGGGCACTGCGGTGCTGCGGGTACTGCGGTCGGACACTGCGGTGCCGCGGGTACTGCGGTACGGCGCGGCCAGGATTTCAGAGAGCCGCCCACCCCGCCTCCCGGGCGCCGGGTCCGGCCGTGCCGCCGGACGCGCCGGAAGCGCCGGAGCGGAGCAGCCGGGCGGCGGGACGGGGCCGGGGCAATCCTCTGCGGATCGGCTGTCACATTCCGGCGGGCTGCTCCGTCCCCTTGTCGACGGCGACCGGAAGCGGCCGCCCGGCACCCGGAGGGGCACAGGACATGGCGCAGCACATCACGGTCGTCGGCGGCGGTTTCGGCGGACTGACGGCGGCGATCTCGGCGGCCGAGGCGGGGGCTGCGGTCACCCTGCACGAGGCGCACGGAACGCTCGGCGGGCGGGCCCGGACGGCGCAGGCGCCGTACCGGACCAACGAGGGCCCGCACGCGTTCTACCGCCGGGGGCCGCACTGGACGTGGCTGCGGCAGCGCGGGCTGGTCGGGCCACTGGCCCGGATCCCGGCGGCGGAGGCCCTGCGGATGCGCTACCACCGGGACGGCGGGCTGCACCGTCTGCCGCCGGTCGGGCTCACGCGGCTGGCGCGGCGGCGCGGGGCCCCGGTGGGCCGGACCTTCCTGGGCTGGGCGAGCGAGGTGGCGGGTGAGCGGACCGCGCGGGCGGCGGCGAACTTCGTGGCCGTCGCCACGTTCCACCACGACCCCGGGCTGCTGTCGGCGGCGTTCGTCCAGGAGCGGCTCCGCCGGTCCGCGAGCCTCGTGCCGGAGGCGCGGTACCCGGTGGGCGGCTGGCAGTCGGTGATCGACCGGATGGCGGCGCGGGCCCGCGAGCTGGGTGTGCGGATCGAGACGGGCGCCCGGGTGGACGACCTTCCGGTCGGGGGCGGCCCGGTGATCGTGGCGACCGCCCTGGACTCGGCGCGGCGGCTGCTGGGCGACGACGGCCTGGTCTGGCACAGCGGTCGGACGCTGTTGCTCGACCTGGCGGTGCGGTCGCGGCGCGGCGACGCGTTCTTCGTCTCGGACCTGGACGGCCCGGGGTGGGTGGAGCGGTTCACCGCACAGGACGGGAGTCTGGCGCCTGCCGGGGAGGAGCTGATCCAGGCCCAGTTCCCGCTCGCCCCGGGCGGGCGGAAGGAGGACGGGACCGCCCGGGCCGAACGGCTGCTGGACCTGGGCTTCCCCGGCTGGCGCGAGCGCGTGGTGTGGCGGCGCACGGCGGTGGCCGGCGGCCGGACCGGCGCGGTGGACCTGCCCGGTACCTGCTGGCGCGACCGCCCGGCCGTCGACCGGGGCGACGGCGTGTACCTGGTGGGCGACCAGGTGGCGGCGCCGGGCGTACTGAGCGAGGTGTCGTTCACCAGCGCGCTGGAGGCCGTCTCGCTGGCCGTCGCGCAGCGCCCGGCGAGCCGGGTCTCCCGCTGAGGGTGCCAGGGCGTGCACGGGACGGGCGGGTGGCGGGCGCGGACGGCCCTGGCGCGGGTCTTCGGCCCGGGCGGCCCGGGCTGAGCCCCGACACCGCCCCGACCGCCCCGGGCTGCCCGAAAACGGTGTGCGCCGCCTCCGGGCACCGTGCTACGTTCGGCCGTCCGAGCTCGACCGGGGACCGACCCGGAGACAGGAGGTGAATCGTGGCCGCGGTGACCGCTGCTGCGCACGTGCTGCGTGGCGTCCCGACTGCCCTCACCTCCCGGGTCCCGGTCTGACGTTTCTCGCGACGGGACCCCTTCCTCCAAGGGTTCTCCCATGTCTTCTTCTTCCTCCTCGTCCTCCTCCTGGCACACCCGTGTCGAGACGCCGTCCGACGTCCCGACCGTGCGTGAGCTGACGCTGGCCGCCTTCGGCCGGCCGATGGAGGCCGACCTCCTCGATGCCCTGCGGGCCGACGAGGCCTGGATCGGCGGTCTCTCAACCGTCGTCACCGACGCCTCCGGCACGCTCGCCGGCCACGTGGCCTTCACCCGCGCCCACATCGGGGACGTCCCGGCCCTCGCCCTGGCGCCGGTCTCCGTGCGACCGGACCGGCAGCGGTCCGGTGCCGGATCCGCCGTCGTCCTGGCCGGGCTGGACGCCGCCCGTGCGACGGGCGAGCGGTTCGTCATCCTGCTCGGCCACCCGTCGTACTACCCGCGGTTCGGTTTCGGCCGGGCCTCGGAGCACGGGATCGTCCTCACCCTCGACGCGCCCGACGAGGCGTGGATGGCCCTGAGCCTGGACGCCGAGCGGCACCCGCTGCCGTCCGGGACGGCCCGCTGGGCCGCGCCGTTCGGCATCGCGTAACGGACACCGCCGCCCCGGTGCGGCTTCCCCTCCAGATTGCTGGGATGGAAGCCGCGCCGGGGTGCACCCGAGGATTCCGGTAGTCAGTTCGGGACCGTTCCCCCTACCGGAGGGATCTCCGCATGACCGTCACGTCCCCCGCCCCCAAGCGTCGGCGGGCCGTCTTCACCACGGGCCTCACCACGGGCTTCGCCGCGATCCTCGCGGTCACGGGCCTCGGGCTCGGCGCGGCGCCCGCGCACGCCACCCCGCCGCCCGGGGCCACCTGCAACCCCAACATCGAGAGCATCTGGGACGACATCACCTCCGCCACGATCACCCCGGTGATCACGGAGTTCACCTCGTTCAACATCACGCCCGGGACGACCGGGCAGCAGACGCAGCGCCTCAGCGTCCTGAACACGGTCACCACGAAGATCAACAACAGCGCGGACTTCAGCGCCGGTTACAAGTCCACCCTGTCCGAGGTCGGCGTCAAGGTCGGGTTCCAGGTCGCCAACGAGCGCACCAGCACCCGGACCACGGAGCTGAGCCGGGTCGTCAACCTGAACGCGCCCGGCTACTACGGGATCTACCGGGGCGTCCTGCGGGTCGACGGCGAGTGGTCGCGGTACCTGTGCGCCCGGTCCGGCGCGGCCTCGGGCTACTGGATCAACGCGAGCCAGACGGGCACGGGCCAGTACACGACCTTCAACTTCCCCGAGGAGGGCACGGTCTCCTGCCCGTCGCCCGAGCCCGCCGGCACCGTCCGGGCCGCCGCCCGCAAGGAGCTGTGCAAGTGACGACCCGCAGGTACGACCAGGAGGGGAAGAGCATGACGAAGCGCAGGAGCGGGGCCGCCCGCCGCCTCGGTGCCGTCCTCGGCGCGGCCGTCACCGTCGGCGCGCTGCTGACGGTCGGGGCGCCGTCCGCGGCGGCCGACCCGATGGACGGCTACAGCTGCGAGGGCGGCGGGTACCGGATCCTCACCCCGCACACCTACGGCGGTGAGCGGATGGTGCTCCAGGTCTCGCAGGAGCGGGGCGAGCACGGCTCGATCATCCAGGCCCCGTGGGACGGGGAGGCCGTCCAGCAGTGGCAGCTCTGCAGCCGGCCCGACCCCAGCCACCCCGGCAGCAGGTTCTACAAGCTCAAGGACCACGCGCGCTGGTGGTGCCTGGCCGTCGACCAGGGGTACGAGGGCGACGGCGCCTGGCTCCTCACCGAGGGATGCAGCACGGCCACGCGGCAGGTGTTCTGGAGCAAGCCGGTCCCGGGCACCGACCTGGTCGCGCTCCAGGCCCAGCACAGCAACAGCTGGGTGGCCGTCCAGGGCGGGTGGTGGGCGGCGCACGCCGTCCAGATGCAGTTCCAGGCCGACCTGTTCACGCTGCACAAGGTCTGGTAGCGGGAGGGGGACCGCGGAGTCCTCCCGGCGCCGGGCAGCGGCCGGGAGGACCTCCGGACGGGTCAGAGCACCCGCCGCTCCTCGGGGACGACCGCCGAGGGGGTGCCGCCGGTCAGCTTCAGCAGGTCGTCGTACGTCATCGGGACGACGGTGTGCGGGTGGCCCGCGGCAGCCCACAGCACCTCGTGGCCGGCGAGGTCGGTGTCGACGACGGTCCGCAGCGGGGCGGGGTGGCCGACGGGGGCGACGCCCCCGATGGCCTGGCCGGTGGCCTCGCGGACCTGCTCGGCGCCCGCCCGGGTGATCGGTCCGGTGCCCAGCCGCCGGGCCAGGTACTCGGTGTCGACGCGGTGGGCGCCACTGGTCATGACCAGCAGGGGCGCGCCGTCGCAGGTGAACACCAGGCTGTTGGCGATGGCGCCGACCTCGCAGCCGAGGGCGGCGGCGGCCTCGGCGGCGGTACGGGCGGAGTCGGGCAGGACCCGGATCTCGCCGGGCAGACCGGCCGCCGCGAGGGCGTCGGCGACCGCCTGACTGCGGGCGGGGAGGGAGGACGTCATCGCGCCGTCCTGCCGAACGCCCGCGGAACGCGCCCGGCCGCGCCCGACGGCGCTGAGGACGGCCCGGACCCCGGCGGTCAGGACGGAGGAGTCCCGTCCGACGCCCCAGACCACCTCGCCCCCGGCACCGCCGGTGTCCCCCGCGTCGTCCGTGCCGTCGGCGCTGCCGCCGCCCCCGATCCTGGCCTCCACGTACGCGACGGCGTCGCTGTCGGGGCCGGTGCGGACGGCGTGCTCGGTGAACCGGAGGATGTCGACGGGGTGCCCGGCCGCACGGAGCGCCGCGGACACCGCGTCCAGCGGCCCGTTGCCCTCGCCCCGGGACGCCGTGCCGTCGAGGGTGACCTCGGCCCAGTGCGCGCCGCCGGCCGTCTCCCCCGTGCGCCACGACGCGTCGACGGCGGCGTCCAGGTAGGTGGCCCGGAAGAGCGCGTAGAGCTCGTCGGCGGTGACCTCGCGCCCGCTGTCGTCCGTCGACTCCTGGACCACGCGCGAGAACTCGATCTGGAGGCGGCGCGGCAGGTCGAGGCCGTGCCCGGCCTGGAGCAGGTAGGCGATGCCGCCCTTGCCGGACTGGCTGTTGACCCGGATCACGGCCTCGTAGTCGCGGCCGAGGTCGGCCGGGTCGATCGGCAGGTAGGGGACGTCCCACGGGGCCAGGCCGGGCGGGACGCCCAGGCCGGCGGCGGTCGCGGCGTGGTGGGCGAAGCCCTTCTTGATGGCGTCCTGGTGGGTGCCGGAGAAGGCGGTGTGGACGAGGTCGCCGACGTAGGGGTGGCGTTCGTGGACGGGCAGCCGGTTGCAGTGCTCGACGGTGCGCCGGATCTCGTCGATGTCGGAGAAGTCGACCATCGGGTCGACGCCCTGGGTGTACAGGTTCAGCGCGAGGGTCGACAGATCGACGTTCCCGGTCCGTTCGCCGTTGCCGAAGAGGCAGCCCTCGACCCGCTGGGCGCCGGCCAGGACGGCCAGTTCCGCGCAGGCGACGCCGGTGCCCCGGTCGTTGTGCGGGTGGACGGAGAGGATCACCGAGTCCCGGCGGGCCAGGTGCCGGTGCAGGTACTCGATCTGGTCGGCGTAGACGTTGGGGGTGGCGATCTCGACGGTGGCGGGCAGGTTGTGGACGACCGGGCGGTCGGGGCTCGCGTCCCAGAGCGCGGTGAGGCCGTCGCAGAGCTCCAGGACGTAGTCCGGCTCGGTGAGGTTGAACACCTCGGGCGAGAACTGGAACCGCAGGCCGGGCCGGTCACCGGCCCGCCGGGCCATGTGCTCGGCGGCTCCGGTGACCAGCGCCCGGACCTCCTCGCGGCTGCGGCCGAGGACGACGTCCCGCCAGACGGGGGCGGTCGCGGTGTAGAGGTGGACGACGACCCGGGGCAGCCCCTCGACGGACTCGAAGGTGCGGTCGATGAGGTCGGCGCGGGCGGCGGTGAAGACGACGACGGTGACGTCCTCGGGCACCGCACCCGGCGTGGTGGCGAGGCGGCGGACGAAGTCGAAGTCGGTCCGGCTGGCGGAGGGGTAGCCGACCTCGATCTCCTTGAAGCCCATGGCCAGGAACAGGTCGAACATCCGCTGCTTGCGCGCCGGGTCCATCGGCTCGGCGAGCGCCTGGTTGCCGTCCCGCAGGTCGACGGGCACCCAGAGCGGGGCCCGCTCGATCCGCCGCGACGGCCACGCGCGGGCGGTGGCCTCGGGCAGCGGTACGCGACGGTGGGCGGGGCGGTAGCGGTGGAACGGCATCGCACTGCCGCGCTGCGGGTTCCAGGCGGGGGCGGCGGCCGGGACGGGGCCGGCGGGGGTGCGGAGGGTGGGGAACTGCGGGGTGGTGCCTGCGGCGGTCACGGGGGGTCCTTCGCTGCGCGGTTTCCGCGCGGTCGGTACCGGACGACGACCGGCAGCACGGCACCCCGCAGCGGGGTGCCGGTCCGGTCAGACCCCGCTGCGGCCACCGAGAAGGAGACTCCACGACTGCATAGCGGGTACCGTAACCACGATCCGTCGCCTCGGACAACTCGGTTCCGCAGAACGGACATCGGGCCGTGCGCCTCTGCGGGGCGCCCGCGCCGGGGCCCGGCCGGAGCGCGTCGGACGCCCTTCGGAGGGCGGGTCGGAGGGCAGGTCGGAGGCACGATCGGGCACGTCCCGGACGAATTCGGGGCACGGCCGCGGACACGGCCGCGACACCTCCGGGGGCGGGCCGCAGGGGCCGCCCGACGCCCGGCCGGGACGTTAACCGCACACTGACGCAATGTTAAGGACGTGTGTGCACGTCGTCCGAAGATCGAACGCGCTTTCACTCCTAACACACCGTATGACTAGTATCGCCTCGTCAAAAGACCGTGCCCCGGACGGCCCGGCCCTCACGGACCGGCCGCCAGCCCCAAGGAGACAGTTCTGCGCGCGCGTGCGAATCGGCGGCCCCCGACGCCGAAGGCCCCCCGCAGGCGTCCGCGCCTGTCACTGCGGACGGCACTGCTCGTCCTCGCCCTCGTCCCGAGTCTCGCCCTGGCCGCCCTCTGGGCCGTCACCAGCGGCGTGACCTTCTTCGACTTCCAACGCCAGGCGGCCCAGGGACTGCTGGCGCAGAAGGCGGGACAGCCGTCCAACATCGTCTACTACAACCTCCAGGAGGAGCGCCGGCTCAGTGCCGAGGCGCTCGCCCGGCCCGGCAGCGTCACGGACCAGCTGAAGCGCCAACGACAGCTGACCGACGAGGCCGTCACGAAGTTCCAGGCGCTCTCCGGCGAGACCGCCGACAGCGCGCCCACCGACGTCCGCAACGCGGTCGCCGAGGCGCGCCGCGCGCTCGGCAGGCTGGCCGAGCAGCGGTCCGCCGTCGACCGGGCCGCCGTCGACCAGCAGACCGTCTACGCGTACTACACGGACCTGATCGCCGTCGACCTCCGGCTGTTCACCGCGCTCAGCCACGTGGCCAACGGCGAGGTCACCTGGATCTCCAAGACCCTGGTCAACGCGTTCTGGGCCAAGGAGATGCTGGCCCGCGAGGACGCCATCCTGGCCCGCGGCTGGCCCTCCGGGAAGCTCAGCACCGCCGACTACCAGCTGCTCCAGCAGGCCATCGGCGCCCAGGACCACCTGTTCACCGTGCAGGTCGTCCCGTACGTGCCGGCCGACGAGCAGGGTGCCTGGCAGCAGCTCGCCAACAGCCCCGCCTGGCAGGCCAAGGCCACCGTCGAGCAGGCGCTGATCCGGCCCGCCACCGTCGACGCCGGCGGCAGCGTCAAGCTCCCGCAGCTCCAGGACCAGTGGCGACAGGCCCTCGACCAGGTCAACCCGGCACTGGTGAAGGCCATCGAGACCCGCACCGAGGGCGTCGTCGAGGTCGGCAAGGGCTCGATCATCTCGCTGCTCACCCGGGTCGCGCTGACCGCCGTGATCGGCCTGTTCGCGGTCGTCGCGGTGGTCCTCACCAGCTGGCGGCTCACCCGATCGCTGCGCCGCCGGATCAAGGAGCTCCAGAGCCAGGCCCAGGAGCTGGAGCGGACCCTGCCCGAGGTGGTGGAGCGGCTCTCGCAGGGCGAGCAGGTCGACGTCGAGGCGGAGAGCCGGGCCATCACGGCCGGACCGCACTCCAACGGCACCGACGAGCTGGCGCAGCTCGGCCAGGCGCTCAACCTGGCCCGCACCTCCGCGCTGGAGACGTCCGTCCGCCAGGCCGAGCAGCACCGCGGCTTCGAGCGGCTGCTCCAGCGGATCGCGCGCCGTACCCAGCTGCTGATCGGCCAGCAGCTGCGCAAGCTCGACGAGCTGGAGCGCAAGCACGAGGACCCGGAGGTGCTGGAGGGGCTGTTCGACCTCGACCACCTCACCGCGCGCCTGCGCCGCTACGAGGAGAACCTGGTCATCCTGGCCGGCGGCCAGCCGCAGCGGAAGTGGCGCAAGCCCGTCCCGCTGCTGGACGTGCTCCGCTCCGCCCAGGGCGAGGTGCAGGACTACCGCCGGATCATGCTGGACGTCGAGGGCCACCCGTGGCTCTCGGAGCGCGCCGTCGGACCGGTGGCCCACGTGGTCGCCGAGCTGATGGAGAACGCGGCGACCTTCTCGAAGCCGCCCACGCCGGTCGACGTGCGGGCGGCCGTCGTCGGACGCGGCCTCGCCATCGAGATCGAGGACCGCGGGCTCGGCATGGACCCGGACCAGTACGACGCGGCCAACGCGCTGATGACCAGCCCGCCCCGGATGGACGTGCTGGCCCGCGCCGACGACATCCGGCTCGGCTTCTACGTGGTCGCCCGGCTCGCGGCGAGCACCGGCATCAGGGTGGAGTTCCGGCCGTCGGCCTTCGGCGGCACCCGGGTGGTCGTGCTCGTCCCCGGCGAGCTCGTCATCGACGGGGACGCCGACCTGCCGGACGCCGTGCCGGTCGAGCCGATCCCGCTCGCCCGCCGCCAGCGCGGCGCGCACGGCAACGCGGTGCTGGCCTCGGTGACCGAGATGCCCGCTCTGTCGACCGCACCGACCGTGCCGACCGCTGGACCGGTGGTCCTGGTCGACGAGGAGGAGGAGGGACGCGCGGCCATCGAGGCGGCGTTCGGCGACAGCGTCGACACCACGGCCCCGGCCCCCACCGCCGCCGGTCCCTCCGACGGCCCCGGCGAGGCCGCCCCCGCCGACCGGGGTGCCTTCCCCGAGGCGGGCGGCTACCCGGAGCAGGGCGGCTACCCCGAGGGCCGCGGCTACTCCGGTGGCAAGACGTTCACCGACGACGACATCCCCCCGGACACCGACTGGTTCACCGGCAACCCCCGGCCGGAGCCCGCCGAGGCGTTCGCGCTCGTCGAGTACGTGACGCCCGCGGAGGCGGAGCAGCCCGTCGAGCACGGTTCGCCCGGCTACCAGGCCCCCGCGTACGGCGGACCCGGCTACGACGGCGCCCCGGCCCACGGCAGCCCCGCCCACGCCGGTGCCCCGGAGGCCGCGCTCCCGCCGTACGACGCCCCCGCGTACCCCGACATCGCCTACGCGACGGTGACGCCCGCCGAGGCGCCGTACGCCGACGAGCAGTACCGGCCCGCCGACCACTACCGGCTCGCGGAGCGCCGGGAGCGGCGCGAGTACGACTCCGCGATCCCGCTCAGCGCCCCGGAGACCGGCCAGCCGCCGCTCCCGCAGCGCGTCCGGCAGGCCAGCCTCGCCGCCGAGCTGCGGGTCCCGCCGCAGCCCCGGGCCGACCACGGCGCCACCGCCGGCGGGCAGGCCGACGCCCCCGGGCTCGTCGGGCAGGGTGGGCAGGACGGTGCGGCGGGGCCCTTCCAGCGGCCGCCCCGCCGGTCGGGCGCGACCATCGGCGCCTTCCAGCGCCAGTCCCGCGCCGCGCGCGGCCAGGGGCCGGACCCGGACGGCACGGGTCCCGAGTACCCCGACTCCCCGGCACCCCCCACCCACGCCGGCCCCCCGACTCCCGCGCCGGGCCCGTCCCCCTGGGCCCTCCCCGCCGCGGACCCCCGAACCACGAGGACGGAAGACCAGTGATGAACCGTACGATCGCCACCCACCAGGACCTGGACTGGCTGCTGGACGGACTCGTCGACTCGGTGGCCGGGACCAGAAGCGCCGTCCTGCTCTCCGACGACGGCCTGGTCGTCAGTCACTCGCGGACCATCGAGCGGTCGGACGCCGAGCGGCTGGCCGCCGTCGCCACCGGCCAGCAGAGCCTGGCCCGCGGCGTCGGCCAGCTCTTCGACGGCGGTCCGGTGCACCAGGTGATCGTCGAGCTGGCCGAGGTCTGGCTGTTCATCATCGCCGCCGCCCAGGGCACCCACCTGGCCGTGGTCGCCTCCCAGGAGGTGGACGCCGAGGTCATGTCGGTGGCCATGCACACCCTGGTGCAGCAGGTGGGCCAGAAGATGAGCACCCCGGCCCGCAACGAGTTCGACGCCTTCGCGGCCCGGAACCGGGGCTGAGACGCCGGTGCGCCCCCACTGGAGCGAGCCCGACGAGGACGACGACGAGGACTACGGCGCGGGCACGATGGTGCGCCCCTACACCATCACCCGCGGCCGGGTCGCGCCCGAACGCGACGACCTCACCCTGATCACCCTGCTGACCACCGTCGACGACCCGGCGGCCGAGGCGCTGGCCCGGGGCTCCCGGTCCGGGCCGCGCTCGCTGCAGCCGGAGCACCGGATGATCCTGGAGCGCTGCCGCCGTCCGGCCGCCGTCGCCGAGGTGTCGGCCGGCCTCAACCTGCCGGTCTCGGTCACCAAGATCCTGCTGGGCGATCTCATCTCGCAGGGCCTGCTGCTGGCCCGGCCGCCGCTCTCGGTGGCCCGGGTCAGCGGGGGCGTGGACCTCGGACTGCTGACGGCCGTACGCGAAGGACTCCGGAGACTCTGAACCATGGCACCGACCGCACCCCTCCCCTCCCCCGGACCGCACGCAGCGGGGCCGAACCGCCTGGCCGCCGGGGGCCCGGCCTCCCACGGCCCGACGACGGCCCCCGCCGCCGTCAAGATCCTGATCGCCGGCGGCTTCGGCGTCGGCAAGACCACCCTGGTCGGCTCGGTCAGTGAGGTCGCGCCGCTGCGCACCGAGGAGCTGCTGACCCGCGCCAGCGTCGGCGTCGACGACCTGTCGGGCATCGACAGCAAGGAGACCACCACCGTCGCCCTGGACTTCGGCCGGATCACGGTCAATCCGGAGCTGGTGGTCTACCTGTTCGGCACGCCCGGCCAGGAACGGTTCTGGTTCATGTGGAACGACCTGGTGAACGGCGCGCTCGGCGGGATCGTCATCGCCGACACCCGCCGGCTGGACACCAGCTTCGCCTCGATCGACTTCTTCGAGAGCCGGGGCATCCCGTTCGTGGTGGCGATCAACTGCTTCCACGCCCACAACACCCGCGGCCCGGAGGAGATCCGGGCGGCCCTGGACCTGGACCCGCAGGTGCCGATGCTGCTCGGCGACGTGCGGGAGCGGACCTACGGGCGGGACCTGCTGCTGGCCCTGGTCGACCATCTGATGGACCTCTCGACGGCCGCAGCGATCGGCTGAAACGTTTCTTCGCCCTCCGGCCCCTCCCCCGGCCGCCGGGCTCCCCCCTCCCCTCCCGCTTCCCCTTCCGCTTGGAGAACCCGTCATGACCCCACCCCTGCGCGTACTCGTCCACGGCGGCGGCATCGGCGGCCTGACCGCGGCCACCGCCCTCGCCCGGCGCGGCCACCGGGTCGACGTCGTCGAGCTGCGCGACGAACTGGAGGCGCTGGGCGTCGGCATCATCCAGCCGTCCAACGCGCTGCACGTGATGCGTGAGATCGGCGTGCTGGAGCAGTGCGTCAAGGCCGGCTTCGAGTGGGAGGTGCTGACCATCTGCGACCCGGCCGGCGTCACCGTCGCGAAGATCCCGCAGCCCCGGATGGGCGACGCGCCCTCCAACAACGGCATCCCGCGGCCGGTCCTGGCCCAGGTGCTCAACGAGGCCGCCACCGCCGCCGGCGCGAACATCCGGTTCGGCACCACGATCACCGAACTCGTCGACGAGGGCGAGGAGGTGGCGGTCACCCTGTCCGACGGGCAGAGCAGCCGCTACGACCTGGTGGTCGGCTTCGACGGCATCGGCTCGCCGCTGCGCCGGCACCTGTACGGCGAGACCTACGCGCCCGAGTACACCGGCTTCGCCAACTGGCGCGTCACGCTGCCGCGTTCGCCCGAGGTGCAGGGCGTCGTGATGTCCGCCGGCAACCTCAAGGCCAAGGCGCTGCTCACCCCGATCAGCGAGGACCTGATGTACCTGGGCTCGGTGTTCGCCGAGGCCGAGGACTTCCGGCCGGACCCGGAGCTGGCCCACGAGCAGCTGCGCGAGCGGCTGGCCGGCTTCGGCGGCCCGATCGCCGAGGCGCTGGCGCAGGTCGTCGACCCGGCGGCCGTGGTGTACACCCGGATCTCCCAGGTGACGGTCGAGGAGCCGTGGCACGTCGGCCGGGTGGTGCTGGCCGGCGACGCCGCGCACGCCTCCACCCCGCACCTGGCCCAGGGCGCGGCGATGGCCGTCGAGGACGCGCTGGTGCTCGCCCAGAGCCTGGACGCCGCCGAGACCGTGCCCGCCGCGCTGGCCGCCTGGGAGGAGCGCCGCCGGCCGCGTGCGATGTGGGTGCAGGCGCTGTCCCGGGCCATCCTCAAGCAGGAGACCGGCACGCCGACCACCGCGGAGGAGGACGAGCTGCTGAAGGTCGGCATCCCGGGCGCCGCGCACGTCCTCGTCCAGCCGTACTGAGCGCTCCCCCGGTTGTGACCGGCCCGGGCCCCGGCCCCGGGCCAACAACCGCCCGGCGGCGGGCCCCCCCGCGGGGGAAACCCCCGGGCGGCGCGCGGGGGCCGGCCCGGGCCGGG